>QHBR01000003.1 GCA_003244015.1 Hyphomicrobiales bacterium
GTCATTTCCGTAGCCTTGTTCGCGAGGATGGGTCCAGAGTCTCCCTCCGCCATTCAATTGGTAATAACAATATATAACGAGGAGTTGGGTATGCTCAAACATTATCGCCGGGGACCCGCTCAAGCGCGCACTAAACCCGTGGGCGCGTTAAAATTGTCACACGGCATGGGCGCCCGACGCCCCGCTAAACAAACGCCGCAAGTTGCCGACGATCGTTAATAGGGGTAGCCGCAGCGCGCCCAGTGCAAATTTGCCAATGGATGACTCGCCGCAACCGGTCCCACGCCCGCGCCCGACCTAGCGGGTCCCTGCTCCGATTTGCGCCATTCGTCTCGGAACGGCGTCACGGGACTTTGTCTTCGAAACGAGCCGGGGTGGGGCCCGCGCGGGCCCCGTTGCGCATGGCCATGCGTTCCTTTACAAAGGCGCGAAATCGAGGACGCGCGATGGCCAATGACGAAGAAGAACTTGCCAAGATAATAGCCGGGCCCGGCGCCGCGCCAGGTTCGCTTCGCCACGAAACATCGGAGAACGGCGGCCAATCTCAATCGCCAGCCGAACCGGAAGGGGCCGCAACGCAGGTGCCTGCGGCGGAGCCGCGTGAAACCGCGGCGCCCGAGTCGCAATCGCTTGACGGACAGTTTTCCATGGAACCACACGCGCCAGAAGCACCCTCACCCGAGCCGCCCGCTCCCGAGGCCGTGGACGGAGCGCCGGGGATGGTTGCCCCGCCACCAAGGTTGGCCGGCGAACAAACCAAGCCGCGCTCGCTCTTTCCCGCGCTTGCCGCGACCGCTGTCGCCGGCGCTGTTCTGGGCTTTGGTGGAACGTTAGGGCTGCGCTATTTCGGCGGCTCCCAGAGCAACGGATTTGCCTCCGGCGAGCGCATTGCCGCGTTGAACGCGCGAATTGATGCGATCGACGGCAAGGAGGCTGCCGCCGCCGCCGCCTCGCGCACGGCTCTGGCCGCAATGGAAACCCGCGTGACTGGCGCGGAGAACGCCGCGAACAAAGCCGCAGAGTCGGCAAATTCGGCGCAGGCCGATGCGCAAAAAGCAATCGCGTCCCAGCCGGCAGTCCAAGAGCCCGCGTCCGGTCTCGCACCAGCGGTTCCCGATCTTGGACCGCTTGAAGCGCGAATCGGAACCCTCGAGCAAAAGCTCGCTCCGCTCGAAGCGGCGCTTGCCGCGCCCAAGGCGGATCTCCGCCCGCAACAACATCGCGCGGATGCCGCGGCCGGAGAAGGCTTCCGCGCCCAGGCGATCGCGATTGTCGCCGAGAGCTTGTTGCGAAAGCTGGATAGCGGCGGACAATTTTCGGGCGAACTCTCGGCGCTCGAAAACCTCGGCGTCCCACAGGCGTCTCTCGCGCCGCTGCGCGCGGCCTCCGAATCAACCGTTTTGAGCGACCGCCAATTAACCGCGCGATTTGCGACTCTCGTTCCGGGTATTATCGCGAGCGAGTCGGCCAAGCAAGCCAGCGCGGATGAAGGTTTCCTCGACCGCTTAACCCGCAATGCCAAAGGTCTGCTGCGGATCCGCCGCGTCGGCGATGCCGAAGCTGCCGGCGTTCAAGGCTTCGTCGCGCGGATCGAGAACGCCCTTACGGACCACGATCTCGAAGCCGCGTATGAAGCGTGGCAAGGATTGCCCGGCACCGCCACAACCAAATCGGAAAGCTGGGGTGAAGCCGCGAAGGCGCGGCTCGACGCGTTGAATGCCGCGAGATCGATCGAGGCCGATGCCGTGGCGGTCCTGGGCAAGCCGAAGTCGTGATTTCCACCCGCTGAGACCTGACAACGAAGTCGTCGCCGAGAAACACATGGTCCGGGTTCTCTTTTTCCTGCTTGTTCTCATTGCCCTCGCGCTTGGCTTGGCTTGGCTCATCGACAGGCCGGGTGAAGTTACGCTGAACTGGCAAGGCTACCAGATCGAAACGTCGTTTTTGGTCGGGCTGGGGATCCTGCTCGCCGTGGTCGCCGCGCTGGTGGTGATGTGGAACATGCTGCGCTTCATCTTTCGATTTCCACCTGCCGTGTCCGTTGCCACCCGGGCGCGCCGACGCGAAAAGGGCTATGCCGCCCTCTCGCGGGGCATCGTTGCAGTGGGCATCGGCGATGCGCGGCTCGCCAGCAAGGCCGCCGTCGAAGTGCAGAGGCTTCTGCCGGACGAGCCCTTGGCCTTGCTCTTGAGGGCGGAGGCAGCGCAACTTACAGGCGATCACCGCGCCATGGAAGCCGCGTTTAGAGAAATGACCCGGCGCGACCACACCCGTCTACTTGGCTTACGCGGCTTGCACGCGCAGGCCCATCGGCGTGGCGATCTCGAAATGGCGCATCACTTTGCGAGTACCGCGCATGTTATCGCCGCCTTGCCCTGGACGGCAACCGCGGTTCTTGAACGGCATGTCGCGGCGAAGGACTGGCAAAGCGCATTGGCGGCGCTCGAAAACAGTAAAAACGTAATCGGCAGGACAACTCGGGACCGGCAACGCGCGGTGCTGGCAACCGCGATCGCGCTCGGCAAGGAACAATCGGCGCCAGACGACGCGCTGCGTCTCGCTCGCTCGGCGATCAAACGGGCGCCGGACCTGGTTCCGGCGGTCGCGCTTGCCGCGCGGCTCATTGCCCGCGGCGGCCGCGCGCGCAAGGCGGCGAAAATGATTGAGGCTGCATGGCAGCTGGCGCCGCATCCGGAACTGGCGAAGCTCTACCTCGATCTGCCTCCAAGCGATTCCAACGCCGATCGTCTGGCAAGGGCCCGCATCCTCGCCAAGCTTTTGCCGCGCAATCCCGAAAGCCGGATGACCCTGGCAAGCGCCGCGGCGACAGCTTGCGACTATAAGACCGCGCGCGAAGCCATGCTGCCGATGATCGAAGGGGATGAACGGCCGACCGCCCGCATGTGTCTGATCATGGCGGAAATCGAAGAGGCAGAGCATGGCGAATCGGGTTATGCTCGCGAATGGCTGGGACGGGCGTCGCGGGCGCCGCGCGATGCGGCCTGGATCGCCGGGGGCGTCACGTCGGACCAATGGTTGCCGGCCTCGCCGGCGACGGGAAAGCTCGATGCGTTCGTCTGGCGGAGGCCGGACGAACGTCAAAGCGCCGGCGGCGAGCCGGAAGAAGCGGTTTTCAGGCCGATCGCGGCGCCAGCCGAGCCAACCCTCCTTATCGAAAAGACGCAAGCGATAGCAATTGTGCCGCCGGAGAACCAGGCCGGGCCCGAGCCGGCATTCTCCACCACCGCCTTTCCCGCGATGACAGGAGAAGGAGCTGCCGCAGAAGCATCCCCCGGGGAGGACAATGAGCAAGGTCCTCCAGTTGCCGGTGCGCCGTCTGCGGCGGCTATCGGTCCGGGACCTGAACAGATGCCGAAACCCGGATGGGCTCGCTAGCTTTTCCGAGCCGTGGCCCAGGGCGGCTAGGCCGCCGCCGATAAAGGATCGCGATATTGCTATGGTTCGCCGTTTTGACTAAGAGGTAGGTTGGAAAACTTCTGCATTTGCGTTCGGACAATTCCCGCCGCAATAGCTCAGTTGGTAGAGCACCTCATTCGTAATGAGGGGGTCCGGTGTTCGAATCACCGTTGCGGCACCAATATAATCAAATACTTACGCGTGATTAGCGGCAAGCATTTGGATCGATCGCTAGTTGCGGTAAGCGCTCGGTAAGCAGAAATCGGAAATTCGGGAAAGCTTTCCTGCATGGATCTCCGGCGCCGGGAGGTTGCCCAATCGTGGGGCAGGTACTTCACGCAGTGCCC
>QHBR01000386.1 GCA_003244015.1 Hyphomicrobiales bacterium
TCCGAATGAATCAGACCACTAGTACAAACGGGAAAACCGAGATTGCCGCAACTCCCGCTGGGATCTAGCCGCCGATTACCAAACTTACGTTATTTCCGCGCTATCGCACTTATCTCAAGCCACTCACGGCCATGAGTACTTAAGCCCCTGCAATCGCACCGGTAATACCAAGTCCCGTTGTCAATGACACTCACGTCATGCCCGGCCTTGAGCCGGGCATCCAGACTCAAATGGACCCCATGTGTCGAGCTCTTGCGCCTGGATGGCCGGGTCAAGCCCGGCCATGACGAGCGGTATCTAGGGTCAATCTTTTCGAGACTTGGTATAAATCCCGGCAATCGCCATGAACTCGGCAGAACTCAGGCTGGCGCCGCCGACGAGCGCGCCATCGACGTCGTCGATCCACAGCAGTTCCGCGGCATTGGCCGGCCGCACCGAGCCGCCATAGAGAATGCGCATGCTGGCGCCCTGCCCAGGCAGATGCTGGTTCACCCGGTCACGGATGAAACCGTGCATTTCGGCAATGTCTTGCCGCGTCGGCGTCAGACCCGTGCCGATCGCCCAGACCGGCTCGTAGGCGACGACGATGCGGCCCGGCGGCGAAATTTCCGGAATCGAACCAGCCAATTGCACGCCGACGATGGAGAGGGCGTCGCCCGCGTCCCGCGCAGCTCTCGTTTCGCCGACGCAAATGATCGCCGCGAGCCCGGCGCGCATCGCCGCCGTGGCCTTGGCGCGAACGATCTTATCGGTTTCGTGGTGGCCGGCGCGGCGCTCCGAATGGCCAAGGATTACATAGGTAGCGCCCGCGTCCTTGAGCATTTCGGCGGAAATATCGCCGGTGAAGGCGCCGCTTGCCTCGGCATGACAATCCTGGCCGCCGAGCCCTACTTTTGTGCCTTCGCAAATCCGCGCCGTCGCCATGAGCATGGTCGCCGGGGGACAAACGACAATCTCCGCCTTTCCCGCGCCGCCGGCGGCCACGGCCTCGCAAATCGCGGCGGCCTCAGTTAGGCTTTCGCGCAAACCGTTCATCTTCCAATTGCCCGCGACGAGGGGGCGTGCACCGTGGGTCATGCGGAAAGTTTCCAGTTATTTCGCCGAAAGCCGCGTTGCATGCGGGGCTTCGTCTTTTTATAGTCCCCCGCCAATATGTAAAAGCCCGGTGCCTGCCGGAACCCCCGTAAAGAGATCCCTATCACATGCTCCAATCAAAGCGTGCCTCGGCACAAGGCTGGTTCGCCCGCATCGTCACGGCAATCCTGATGGGCTTGATCATCCTTAGTTTCGCGATCTGGGGCATCGGCGACATTTTCCGCGGTTTCGGCGCGAATAATCTCGCCCAGGTCGGCGGCATCGAGATCGGCGCCGACACATACCGCAACGCCTATCAGGCCGAATTGCAGACTCTGCAGCGGGCCGAACACCGCAACATCACCAATGAGGAAGCGCACCAATATGGTCTTGACGGACAGGTACTATCCCAACTCGTCAGCGAGGCCACGCTCGCTGACCAGGCCCGCAGGCTGGGGCTTGCGATAAGCGATGAGGACATCAAAAAGGCGATCGTGAACGACGACAATTTCAAGGGGATGGCAGGCCGGTTCGATCGCCAGGCGTTCGACGCGTTTCTCCGCGACGAAGGATTTACCGAAAAGACCTACGTGCGGCAGCAACGCAGTGTTCGTTTGCGCCGCCAAATCGTCGATGCGCTGACCAGCGGTGTCCAATTGCCGAAGGCTTTGCTGGAGGCCATTTTCGCTTTTCAAATGGAAACCCGCAGCGTCGATTACATCTTGTTTCCCAGCGCGAGCGCGGGCCAGCTGCCCGCCCCCTCCCAGGAAGAGCTGAAAGGATACTTCGAAAGCAACCGGCAACTTTATGCCACGCCCGAATTTCGCGGCCTCGTCGTCGTGCCGGTTACGCCGGCCTCGATCGCCAAACCGGATGACGTCTCCAACGCCGACGCGCGAAACCGCTACGAGGAAGTCAAGAACGAGCGTTTCGGGGCGCCGGAAAAGCGCGAGGTCGAGCAAATTCTCTTTCCGAGCGATGCGGAGGCCAAGGAGGCTCGTGCAAAACTCGATGCGGGAAAGACTTTCGACGATCTCTTGGGGGAAAAAAATCTTACCCCCAAAGATGCGAGCCTCGGCACCGTCGCGCGGACCGGACTCGTCGATAAGAACGTCGCCGACGCCGCCTTCTCGCTCAAGGAAGGCGAAGTCAGCGCGCCGGTCAAGGCGCGATTCGGCACGGTCATTCTGCGCGCCGGCAAGATCATCGCATCGACCGTCAAGCCTTACTCCGGCGTCGCCGCCGAGCTCAAACGCGAGATCGCCCTGAAGCGCGCGCAAAGCGAGATCGCCCGGCTTCACGATGCGATCGAGGATCAGCGCACATCCGGAAAATCGTTGACGGAGGCCGCGAAAAGCGCCGGCCTCGAACCACGGGTCATCATTGCGATCGATGCGGCGGGCAGCGATCCGCAAGGCGTTCCGGTCAAGGATTTGGTTGATGGCACGGCCCTCCTCAAAGCGGCGTTTGCCTCGGACATCGGCGTCGACAACGATACGTTGAGGGTCGCAGGCGGCGGCTATCAATGGTTTGAAGTCGCCAAGATTGATAACGCCCGCGAGAAAACGTTCGACGAAGCGAAGGCGGATCTCGATAAGGCCTGGCGCGAGGACAAGGCGGGGAAGCTCTTGTCGCTGAAGACGGCGGAACTCGTCAAGAAGCTCGACGCCGGCGAAAGCATGGCGGCCATTGGCGCGGCGGAAGGCAATCTTGCGGTCAAGCATGCCAACGACGTGAGGCGGGCCGGATCGAGCGGCCTTGCACTCAATGTCGTCCCCCAGATATTCAACGTCGGCGTGCATCGTGCGGGGTCGGTCGCTAGCGAAGACGGCGGCCGGATTTTGTTCCAGGTCATCGATTCCGCTACCCCGGCCTTCGACCCCGAGGCCGCCGAACTCACCAACATCATAGGCGACGTGAAGCGTGGATTTGACGAGGATGTGGTCGCGCAATATCTCGCGAAGCTCGAAAGCGATATCGGCGTGAAACTCAACACCAAGGTGTTGTCCGCCGCGACCGGCGTCTCTCCCGGCGACTTTTGAGCGGGGGCCGATGTTCGAACCGTCGCTCGAGGCTTGCGCGCGAAGCTATGTGGCGGGGCAAGCCTGCCTCGTCTCCGCCCGCCTCGCCGGCGATCTCGAAACGCCCGTTTCGGCCTTTTTGAAAATATCGGCCGGCCGCGTCGGGCGGATTTTTCTGCTCGAATCGGTCGAGGGCGGCGCCGCGCGAGGCCGCTTCTCGATGATCGGCCTCGATCCGGATATTGTCTGGCGCGTCTCCCGCGGGAAAGCCGAGATCAATCGCCGCGCGCTCGGTGAGCCTGAAAATTTTTCACCGTGTGCCTTGCCTCCGCTCGCGGCGTTGCGCGAGCTGATCGCGGAATCGCGGATTGAGACCCCGGACGATCTCCCGCCGATGGCGGCGGGCGTCTTCGGCTATCTCGGCTACGATATGGTCCGCCAGATGGAGCACCTTGCCGAAGCAAAGCCAGATCCGATTGGCGTGCCGGACGCGCTCATGCTGCGCCCGACCGTAATGGTGGTTTTCGACGCGGTCAGGGACGAAATTCTCGTCGTCACGCCGTTGCGCCCGGACCAAAATATCGCGTTTCGAGCTGCCCACGATAGAGCGCTGGAACGCCTCGAATCCGTGGTCGCCACACTCGAAGGTCCGCTGCGCGTGCCCCGTGCTGGCGATCCGCCGCTGACCACGGATCAGCCACGCTCGAACACGCCAAAAGAGCGCTTTTTCGAGATGGTCGAGCGGGCCAAGGATTATATCCGCGCGGGCGACATTTTTCAGGTTGTCCTTTCGCAGCGGTTTTCGGCGGCCTTCGCTCTGCCCGCCTTTGCGCTCTATCGGGCACTGCGGCGAATAAATCCGGCGCCATTCCTTTGCTATCTTGATTTTGGATCGTTCCAGATCGTCTGTTCGAGCCCGGAAATCCTGGTTCGCGTGCGGGGCGGAAAAGTCACCATCCGGCCGATCGCGGGCACCCGCTGGCGCGGTAAGACGAAGGCCGAGGACGAACGTCTGGCGGCGGAACTCTTGGCCGACGAAAAAGAATGCGCCGAGCATTTGATGCTGCTCGATCTCGGCCGCAACGATGTCGGGCGTGTCGCCGAAACAGGCTCGGTCGAGGTGTCGGAGAAATTCGCGATCGAGCGTTACAGTCATGTCATGCATATTGTCTCGAATGTCGAAGGCAGGCTCGCGCGAGACCATGATGTGATCGATGCTTTGTGCGCCGGGTTTCCCGCCGGCACCGTTTCCGGCGCGCCAAAAGTGCGGGCGATGGAAATCATCGACGAGCTTGAAACCGACAAGCGCGGCATCTATGGCGGCTGCATCGGCTATTTTGGCGCCGCGGGGGAGATGGACACGTGCATTGTCCTGCGCACCGCAATCATCAAGGATGGAACGATGTATGTTCAGTCCGGCGCGGGGATAGTCTATGATTCCGATCCGGCCGCCGAACAACGCGAATGCGTCAACAAGGCGCAAGCCTTATTCCGCGCCGCCGAGGAAGCGGTCCATTTCGCGGCCAGAGCCAAGCGCGCGCCGTAGAGCAGCAGGATTGCCGCCGCGGCAAGGCTGGCCCGGCCGGCACGGGCTGCCCAAGCTGTCATGATGGTCGCGGCCATATTAACATGGACATCGATCGCTTGCGCCCGGTTCCAGAGAGGCCGGCATGCTCGCGACCCAAATATGCGACGATGGCTCTGCCTTGACCCAGGGTTTCACCGTCTCCCGTGCGGGCAAACACTTTATTGGGACGACTCACGCAATTTCGATAAGACGCTCACCCCGTTCCAAGGCTTCGATGATTCGTGGAAGTATCGGCTCGAACCAAAGCAGAAGCTCGCGCTTTCGCGTGTTCGGCAATGTGATCCAGACGACAGGCGGTCCGCCCTTGCCGAAAAACGTTCGTTGAGCAAAATCCTCATCTTTCGAAACGATGACAGCGTCAACGCGGGCAGCATACTCCCAAATCACCTGGTCTTTCGCGCCGCCAAGCCCAATATCGGCGACATGTTCGGCTTCGTGTCCCCCCGTCGCAAGGGTGCCGCAAGCGCTGGCGGCAATTGTGCGTCAACGAGGAAACGCATCAAGCCACGTGCAAGACCGGGTGATCGCTTTGACGCGCCGCATATTCGAGAACGGCGGAAATGTCGGCGTCCTCAAGATACGGATAATCCGTGAGTATCTCCTTACGTGAAGCGCCCGAAGCCAGAAGATCGAGAACGTCCTTCACGCGAATCCGCAAGGACCGGATGCAGGGGCGTCCGCCGCATTGCTCCGGATCGACGGTGATACGATGCAGTTCGCTCAACAGCCTGCCTCCTCTCGCCCGACACAGCTTCACGAGACCCTAATCTAAATCGGTTCCATGGTCACTGAGCGCGCGTCACGGCGCCCGCCCGCTGGAAATGTCACAATCGTATAGTTATCATATTTTGAATGTGTTGCTTTGTAATGCAGGTTATCAATCTTGTAAATTTGTGACCACCTGTTGCCCCGCCGTCATTCTCAGCGGCGAAACCATGAAGCTATTCGTTTGCCTCGCCCAATGGAGGCCAATGCTTCACCCGGTGACTTCCAGAATCAGACTGGCATGATGGTCGCGGCCATATTCATCGACGGCGTGCACGTCGATCGCATGCGCGCCCGGTTTCAGTGAGGCGGGCAGGCGGGCGGTCCAAATATGCGGCGAGAGCTCCGCCTTGACCCAGGGTTTTATGGTCTCGCGATTGCGAACAAAGACTTCTTGCACAAAGGGATCGGGGCGCGTTTCCCGCTTCATCCGTATCGGGGCTTTTAAGCCGAACTTATATGCGACCGTTGATTTTGGTCCGCCGTCGAAGGCATTGACGACTAGCGCGACTAACCGCGATCAGCCTTGACCTCGCGGCGGGCGCGGCCCAATACGGCGCGGGGAGGCGACGAAACCGCGCATGACAACTGTAACCCTGATCGACAATTACGACAGTTTCACCTGGAACCTGGTGCATTGCCTGGGCTCGCTCGGCGCGGACGTCACGGTGCTTCGCAACGACAAAATGAGCGTTGGCGAGATCATGGCGGCGGCGCCAGATGCGATCGTGCTGTCGCCCGGTCCTTGCCGGCCGCGCGACGCCGGGATCTGCGTCGAACTCATCGAGACCGCCGGGACCGCCATTCCAATTTTTGGGATTTGCCTCGGCCATCAGGCGATCGGCGAGGCCTTTGGCGGCGAGATCGTCCGCGCGCCAAAACCCGTGCATGGCAAGCTCGCATCGATTGAGCACCAGGGCGAAACGGTTTTTCGCGGCCTTGATGGCCCGTTCGTGGCGGCACGCTACCATTCGCTTGTCGTGCACGGCGACACCATGCCGGATGTCTTGACGGTGACGGCGAGGGCCGATGGTCTTGTCATGGGGCTTTCGCACAAGCGGCTTCCGGCGCATGGCGTGCAATTTCATCCCGAAAGCATCGCCTCCGAACATGGCTTGCGGATTTTTGAGAATTTTCTCGACCTTGCGGCACAATGGAACCACAATGAGCGGCGGACCCGGATATCAGGCTCCGCCATTTCGCGGGTTTGAGGTTTTTAAAGGCCGGAAATGGATGCGTTCAAGCCGCTGATCGCCAAGGTCGCGACCGGGTCGAGCCTGACCGAGGCCGAAGCCAAGGCCGCGTTCGATCTTATTTTTGCAGGATGTGGCACCCCGGCCCAGCTCGGCGGGCTCCTTATGGCACTGAGCGCGCGCGGCGAAACGGTCGCCGAAATTACTGGCGCGGTTGCCGCCATGCGGGAGCGGATGCTGCGGGTCGCGGCGCCGCCCGGGGCGATCGACATCGCCGGCACCGGCGGCGACGGGCATGGGACGCGCAATATCTCGACGCTCGCGGCGCTGATCGCCGCCGCCTGCGGCGCTCCAGTCGCCAAACACGGCAATCGCGCGGCCTCGTCGAAATCCGGCGCGAGCGACGTTTTGAGCGCGCTCGGCGTCGGCTTGGAACTAAAGCCCCGTGAAATCGAAGCCTGCATCAAGGAGGCGGGCATCGGCTTCATGGCGGCGCGGGCGCATCATGCGGCGATGCGTCATGCCGCCCCGGTCAGGGCCGAACTCGGCACGCCCACCATTTTCAATCTCATCGGCCCGCTCGCCAATCCGGCCGGCGTCAAATACCAGGTGCTCGGCGTCTTTGCACGCGGCTGGCTCGTACCTCTCGCGCGGGTGCTGCGCAATCTTGGCTCCAAGGGAGTGTGGCTCGTGCATGGCTCCGACGGTCTCGACGAGGCAACGACCACCGGCCCCACCTTCGTCACCGCGCTCGATGACGGCCACATTCGCTCCTTTGAAATCGCGCCCGAGGACGCTGGAATTTCCCGCGCGTCGCTCAAGGATCTCGCGGGCGGCGATCCGGCCGCAAACGCGGCGGCGCTTCGCGGCGTGCTCGGCGGCGCCAAGAACGCCTATCGCGACATCGCCGTTTTGAACGCCGCGGTTGCTCTCGTCGTCGCCCGCAAGGCGGACGATTTGAAACATGGCGCGGCTTTGGCGGCGGCGGCGCTCGACGAGGGCCTTGCCGCCGATACGCTCGCCAAACTCGTGCAAGTCTCGAACCGCGCCTCGCCCCCGCCGGACGGCGTTGCCGTTGAAGCCGCCAAAGGTATTCGATGCCCGACATCTTGAAGACGATCGAGGCCTATAAGCGGCGCGAAATCGCGGCGGCCAAAGTGCGCATGCCATTCGAGACCTTGGCGCGCAAGGCGTATGACCAGGATCCGCCGCGTGGCTTCGTCAAGGCGATCGAGGCCAAATGCGAGACCGGCCATCTGGCTTTGATCGCGGAAATCAAAAAGGCGAGCCCCTCGAAAGGGCTGATTCGCGCCGATTTCGACCCGCCTGCCCTCGCTCGCGCCTATCAATCGGGGGGCGCGGCATGTCTCTCGGTGCTCACCGACGGGCCTTCCTTTCAGGGCAGTTTCAGCGATCTTTCCGGGGCACGGCAAGCAACGCATTTGCCTTGTCTTCGCAAGGATTTCTTGTTCGATCCTTATCAAGTATATGAAGCACGGGCGAATGGCGCGGACTGCATTTTGATCGTCATGGCTTGCGTCACCGACGCGGAGGCCTGCGGCTTGACCCGCGCGGCACATGATCTCGGCATGGACATTCTTGTCGAGGTTCACGAAGAAGCCGAGCTTGCCCGCGCGTTGCCGCTGGAAACACGGCTTGTCGGGGTCAACAACCGTGATTTGCGAACCTTCAAGGTATCGCTCGACGTGTGCGAGCGGCTCGCCGCGAAAATCCCGCCGGACCGGATCGTGGTCGGCGAAAGCGGCATCCTCACGCACCAGGATTGTCTGCGCCTGCAAGCGCATGGCATTTTGGCCATTCTCGTCGGCGAAAGTCTTATGCGTCAGAGAGACGTCGCGGCGGCGGCGCGGGCGCTTCTTCTCGGCGAACCGCACGCCCGCGGTTACAAACCCCAACGGGGATAATTCCGCCCGCTCCCGTCCCTTTTTGAATCGAATCATCGCTATGCCGGACCTCACGCATCTTTCCGCCGCTGGGTGGGCCCATATGGTCGACGTTTCGGGCAAGGCCGCGACCGAACGCGTCGCGATCGCGGAAGGCAGGGTCGTCATGGCAAAGGCGACCCTCGATCTTGCCTTGTCGGCCAATGCCAAGAAAGGCGATGTTTTTGCCGCGGCCCGGATCGCCGCGATCATGGCGGCGAAGAAAACGCACGATTTGATCCCGCTCTGCCATCCGTTGGCCTTGACCAAGATTTCGGTCGATCTTGAACCCGATCCCGCCCTGCCTGGAATAAGGGTCCGCGTGGCCGCCAAGGTATTGGGCCAGACCGGCGTCGAAATGGAGGCCTTGACCGCCGTTTCCATCGCCTGCCTCACGATCTACGATATGTTAAAAGCAGTCGACCGCTCGATGCGGATCGAAGCGATCGCGGTTCTGCGCAAGAGCGGCGGCAAGTCTGGAGATTTTTCGCGCGAGGAGAAATTGCCCCCATGAGTGGCGAACAACCGCTGACGGTGGAGCAGGCCCGCGCGCGCATTCTGGCGGATGTCGCAAAGGATCGCCCGGTCGAGGCCATTGCCCTCGAACGCGCGACGGGACGAACACTTGCTTTGGATCTCGCCGCCAAACGGACCCAGCCTCCAACGGCGGTCTCCGCCATGGACGGTTACGCGGTGCGCGCCCGCGACCTCATAGCACTGCCGGTCAAGTTGAAACAGATCGGCGAAAGCACCGCCGGGCACGGTTTTTCGGGTTCCCTTGGGCCGAAGGAAACCGTGCGGATTTTCACCGGCGCGCCGGTGCCGGATGGCTGCGACACGATTTTGATTCAGGAAAATGCCCGCGTGGATGGGGGCTTCGTCGAGCCTCTGGAAACGGTGGCGAGCGGCCGCCACATTCGCGCCAAGGGCATCGACTTCACCCAGGGCGAGGTTTTGCTTGCCGCCGGAACAAGGCTTGGCGCGCCGAACATCGCGCTCGCCGCCGCGATGAATTACGCCGAGGTTGCGGTCACCCGGCGCCCGCGCGTCGCAATTCTCGCGACTGGCGATGAGTTGGTGCGTCCTGGCGAAGCCGTTGGCATCGATCAAATCGTTGCGTCGAATTCCTTCGCGATTGCCGCGCTCGTCGAGGCCGCGGGCGGCGAACCGCTCGACCTCGGCATCGCCAGGGACGAATTGGCGGCGCTTGAGGAAGGCGTGAACGCCGCGCGCGCCGTCGATGTTTTGGTTACGCTCGGCGGTGCTTCGGTTGGCGATTACGATCTGGTCAAACCGGCGCTCGCCGGGCAGGGCATGGAACTGAGCTTCTGGCGGATCGCGATGCGGCCAGGAAAACCAGTGATCCATGGCCGCCTTGGGCCAATGATTGTCCTTGGCTTGCCCGGAAATCCGGTTGCCGCGTTCGTCGCCGGAATTGTTTTTCTTGTGCCCCTGATGCGCGCGCTTTGCGGCGATCCGGACGCGGGCCGCGAGCAAAGCGAACCGGCGATCCTCGGCAAGGCGCTGCGCGGCAACGACAGCCGCCAAGATTATTTGCGCGCAACATTGCGACCCGGAGAAACGGGTCTCCCTATCGCTACGCCATTCGAGATACAGGACTCCTCGCTTCTGCGGATTCTCGCGCAAGCGCAATGCCTGGTAGTTCGCGACCCCCACGCGCAGCCCGCGGCGGCCGGAGATTTATGCCGGATCATCCGGTTTGGTTCTTGACATGGTTTTTGCGCGTGGACCGGCGCGGAGCCCTTGCCGCTCGAATCCACGCAGCGGTTGACAAGGCGGTGACCCGGATGCCCTTGGCCCTCTGATGGAACCGGACGCAAGCGTCGATCTTCTCATTATTGGCGGCGGCGTCAACGGAGCCGGGATCGCGCGCGACGCCGCCGGGCGCGGCCTTGCGGTGATGCTCTGCGAGCAGGGCGATCTTGCCGGCGCTACGTCGTCGGCATCGAGCAAGCTTATTCACGGCGGGCTGCGTTATCTTGAATATTATCAGTTCGGCTTCGTGCGGGAGGCCCTGAGAGAGCGGGAGGTGCTGCTTGGCATCGCGCCGCATATCGTTTGGCCGGCACGTTTCATCCTGCCGCACGATAAGGGGTTGCGTTCCGCTTTCGTGATTGAGGCAGGCCTCTTTCTTTACGATCGGCTCGCGCGGCGCAACCGCTTGGGCCGCTCGCGCCGCATCGATCTCCGCGCGGCCAAGGAAGGCGCCCCGCTCAAGGACCATCTGACGAGAGGCTTTGCTTATTCGGACTGCCGCGTGGACGATGCCAGACTTGTTGTGCTGAACGCCGTCGATGCGCGCGAACGCGGTGCCTCAATCCGCACCAGAACAAGCTGCGTTTCGGCGAAGCGCGAGCAGGGCATGTGGCGGGCGACGCTCCTCGATGCGCGGGAGACCACGGCAACGACCGTGATGGCACGCGCGCTCGTCAATGCGGCGGGGCCTTGGGTCGCCGAGGTGGCCAACATCGTAGGCGGCCGCGATGCCGGCAAAAAACTCCGTCTCGTCAAGGGCAGCCACATCGTCGTGCCCCGCCTCTATGAGGGAGACCAGAGCTATGTCCTGCAAAACGAGGATCGCCGCGTTATCTTCGCGATGCCCTATGAAGTGGACTATACGCTCGTCGGCACGACCGAGATCCCTTTTACCGGAGATCCTTTGCAGGCAAGGATAAGCGCGGAAGAAATCGCCTATCTCTGCGCCGCGGTGTCGCGCTATTTCCGAACGCCTCTAAGTCCGAGCGATGCGGCGGGGAGCTTTTCCGGCGTGCGGCCGCTCTATGACGACGGCGCGAAAATTGCTTCCGCCGCCACGCGCGGTTACGTGCTCGATCTCGACGCGCCGGAGGGAAGCGCGCCGCTCCTTTCGGTATTTGGCGGCAAAATTACCACCTACCGGCGCTTGGCCGAGGATGCGATCGAGCGGCTTGCGCCGTATCTCAAGCCGCCACGCAACAAACCCTGGACCGCGACGGCGCCGCTCCCCGGCGGCAACATGGAAGACGGCGATTTCGACCGGTTTTTGCGCACGTTGCGCGGCAAATATCCTTGGCTCGACACCGCTACTGTGGCCCGCTTGGCCCGCGCGTATGGAACGCGGGCGGAACTGATTCTTGGCAATGCGCGTGGCGCTCGCGACCTCGGCGTCGATTTTGGCGCGGACCTCTTTCAAGCCGAGATCGATTACCTCATCGGCCAGGAATTCGCGCTGACCGCCGAGGATATTTTATGGCGGAGGTCGAAACGAGGCCTGCATCTTTCGCCCGCCGAACGCGCCCGCGTGAGCCGCTATTTGAACGAGCGCGCAAATGGCCGAAGAAGAGCGCCAGGCTCAACGATATTCCTCTGATGTCATGTCATATTATTCAAGTATCGGAAATGCTTGCGTTCGTGGTCTTCGAGACGAAGAGGATTCAAACAATGGACCGGCCGCCTGGGCCGTCGCTCCATGGGGGGAGCGACATCTGAATGTCATCAGAAAAGTGCATTTGTTTCTGCCTCGTTAACATGCCATGGGAGGCAGAGTATGAAAGTTTTGACACGAGTCCTGACGGGGACGACGCTTGTGACTGGCCTTTTCTCGCTGGTTATGCAATCAACGCCAGCGTTTGCCGCCAACACGGTGCAACATGTGTTGCTCGTGAGCATTGACGGCTTCCATGCCGTGGACCTTGAGATTTGTGTCGCAAAAGGCACGTGTCCGAACCTGGAAAAGCTGACGGACCATGGCTTCACCTACACCAACGCGTCAACCACAAAGCCTTCGGATTCCTTTCCCGGCCTGTTGGCCCAGATCACCGGCGGGACGTCGAAATCGACCGGCGTTTTCTATGATGACAGCTATGATCGGAAGCTCTTCGCTCCGCTTTGCGCGTCAGGGCCAGGGGACGAAGTCAATCTCGCCGAGAACACCGAGTTTAACCTGCATTCGATCGATGGCGGCAAATCTAGCAGCCTGACAGGATTGAATGCCGGCGTAGCGATCGATCCGAATAATCTGCCGAGCCAGAAGGTGAGCGGCATTTGCACGCCATTATGGCCGCATAATTTTATTCGCACCAACACCGTCTTTGGCGTGCTCCACAAACACGGTTTTCGGACGGCTTGGTCGGATAAGCACCCCGCCTATGACATCATCAACGGCAACGACCCGGATACACAGCCAGTCAACGGGCCGGGCACCAATGTTGACGATTTCTTCGCGCCCGAGATCAATTCAGATTTGAGCGCGGCCAATATCAGCCTGATCCATTCGGTCGGCCTCTCCTCGACGGCGCCGGATCCAACGCCCATATCGGGGGATGACTTCACTAAGACGCTCGACGGTGTCGAATGGTATGACGGCATCAAGGTTCAAGCGACTCTCAACCAAATTAATGGCCTCGATCATACCGGCAAAATTGGGCTCGGCACGCCGAGGTTGTTCGGCATGAACTTCCAATCCGTCAGCGTCGGGCAGAAGCTCAAAGGCGACGGCTACGTCGATCCTGTTGCAACGCCGAGCGCCGGTCTCGCCAACGCGATTAAATTTGTCGATAAATCGATCGGGCAGATGATCGACGCGTTGAATAAGCGCGGCCTCGCCGAACGCACTGTCGTTATCGTCAGCGCCAAGCATGGCCAGTCGCCGATTGATGTGTCTAAGAGGAAGGCGCTCGACGACGGTATGGTTATTAAGGGGCCGATCGGAGCCAATTTCGCCTTTGACATCGGGGATGATGCTGTCCTGATCTGGCTCAAGGACAATACAGGCGGAAAAACCGCGGGCGCCGTCGCCGCGCTCAATGGTTTCGCCGGGGACACAGGCATCGGCGAGTGGTTGTCCGGCCCGTTGCTCAAATTGTCCTATCAGGATCCCGCTAAAGATTCGCGAACGCCGGACATCATCGGCATCGCCAAAATCGGTACTATCTACACGGGAGGATCGAAAATCGCCGAGCACGGCGGCTTCAATGAGGACGACACGCATGTCGCTCTACTGGTGGCCCATCCGGACCTCAAAGAAAGGTCAATCGACACGGCGGTGGCAACGACGCAGATTGCGCCGACCATCCTCAAAGTCCTAGGGCTCGAGCCGCAAGAACTCGAAGCTGTGCGTCTTGAAGACACCCAGGTCCTTCCTGGCTTATTTAGAGAGAGAGACTAGAGCGTTTCGATGGACCCCGGGGCGCCGAGCGCTCCCGGGCAGTTTGAAAAGTAGTGGAGGGATATCCCTTCGAAGGCCCCGCTCTGCGGGGCCTTTTCACGCCGGGGCTCAGCTTGCCGAAGCTGGCCCGTCACATTATGCTGCGCGCGGGTGAAATGCTGCCGGGACCCGCGGTTGCCTCCAAGCAAGCAATCCACGGCTGCGAGTCCGCGGTTCGATGCAATGACAATCCGTTAAAATCGCTTCTTGGTTTTTTGGGAGGCGACTGAAAAACCGGGAGGAGGTTATGCAAAGCAATGACGGCAAGAGAACCGCGGCCGTCTGGGCGCTGGGCGCGCGGATTCTAGCTTTATGGGCGGTGCTGGGGCTCGGCTTGATGGCCCAGCCGGCGGCGGCGGCCCCTTCGCCTATGTGACGAATGCCTCCTCCGGCACTGTCTCGGTGATCTACACGGCCACCAATACGGTGGTGGCCACGGTCCCGGTGGGGAGTTTCCCTTTGGGGTCGCCGTCACCCCGGATGGGACACACGCCTATGTCGCGAATAGCAATTCCAACAATGTCTCGGTGATCGACGCGGCCAGCAACACAGTGGTGGCCACGGTCCCGGTGGGGAGTTTGCCCCAGGGGGTAGCCGTCACCCCGGACGGGACACACGCCTATGTGGCGAATGAATTCTCCAACACTGTCTCGGTGATCGACACAACCAGCAACACGGTGGTGGCAACGGTCACGGTGGGGAACTGTCCCCTTGGGGTAGCCGTCACCCCGGATGGGAAACACGCCTACGTCACGAATGAAGGCTCCAACAATGTCTCGGTGATCGACACAACCAGCAACACGGTGGTGGCAACGGTCACGGTGGGGAACCGTCCCCTTGGGGTAGCCGTCACCCCGGATGGGAAACACGCCTACGTCACGAATGAAGGCTCCAACAATGTCTCGGTGATCGACACGGCCACCAACATTGTGGTGGCCACGGTCGTAGTGGCCCCGGTCGGGGCGGCTGCACCCTCTGCGGTAACCGTAACCCCGGATGGGAAACACGCCTACGTGGCCATTTTGGGCTTCCCCAATGGTGCAGTCTCGGTGATCGACACGGCCAGCAACACAGTGGTGGCCACGGTCCCGGTGGGGGGCTCTCCCCTTGGAGTAGCCGTCACCCCGGATGGGAAACACGCCTATGTGGCCATTGCTGGCTCCCCCAATGGTAAAGTCTCGGTGATCGACACGGCCAGCAACACGGTGGTGGCCACGGTCACGGTGGGGAGTGATCCCGTAGGCGTGGGCATCATTCCGCCGCCGGCGGGCGTGCCCTTCAGCGCCTTCAGCGCCAAGCTTGAAATCGACCTTGACAAAAAGCCAAACGAGGATCGCTTTGAACTTCAGTCGAGCTTCACCTTGGGGGCTGCCAGCAACGGGATCAATCCCCCCGCCGAGGCGGTGACCCTCCAGATCGGCGTCTTCGCCACATCCATCCCGCCCGGTTCCTTCAAGGGGAAAGGGTTTGGGCCGTTCAGATTCCACGGGGTGATCGATGGCGTGGCCCTGGAGGTGGAGATCGAGCCCACGGGGACCAAACGCTACGCGTTGGAAGCGTATGCGCGGGACGCCAATTTGACCGGGACCAAAAACCCGGTGACGGTGATGCTGGCCGCCGGCGACGACAGCGGCATGACTTCGGTCAAGGCCGACCTTGACTAGAGCGCTTCCCGGTCACGTAAAATCACGTGACCGGGAAGGAATCGCTCAAACAGCGGCGTTTGCCGCGCGCCCATCCCAAGGCCCCGTTACGCGGGGCCTTTTGTTCGCCCGAAGGAAGGCAGACATATCGCTATTCGCGGCTCATGCGGTAAGATCATCGAAACGGGAAATACCGCCATCTTCCCGCTATTTGTTTGTCCGGCGACCGTGAGGAAGCCCCACGTGTCCGACCAAGGCCATCTTCTTGCGATCGATCAGGGCACGACCTCGACGCGGAGCCTCCTCTTCGACGCATCGGGGAGGCTGCTCGCGAAGGCGCAACGCGAGTTTTCGCAATCCTATCCGCGACCGGGATGGGTCGAGCATGATCCGCAGACGATCTGGCGCGACGTGCTCTCCACCGCGCGCGAGGTCATCGCAAAGGCAAATTCGCCGGTTGCCGCGATAGGCATCGCGAACCAGCGGGAAACAACCATCGTCTGGGACCGCGCGGACGGCACGCCAATCTATCCCGCCATCGTATGGCAGGACCGGCGCACCGCCGCGGAGTGCGAGCAGCTGCGGCTGGACGGCGCAGAGGCGCTGGTTCGCGCCCGCACCGGCTTGCTTCTCGATCCTTATTTCTCGGCGACGAAGCTTGCCTGGATTCTGGATCACCTGGCGTGCGCGCGGGCGCGCGCTGAACGCGGCGAACTCGCCTTCGGCACCATCGACAGTTTCTTGCTCTGGCACCTGACCGGAGGCAGGGTGCATGCGACCGATGCCACCAACGCCTCGCGAACCATGCTGTTCGACATCCACCGCCAATGCTGGGACGGCGATCTTTTAAGATTGTTCAATATTCCCGAGGCCCTCCTCCCCGAGGTTTTCGACAACAGCTTCCTTTACGGGGTCACGGCCGAGGGTATTTTCGACACGCAAATTCCGGTCGCGGGCATGGCAGGCGACCAGCATGCGGCGTTGGCCGGCCAGGCCTGCTTCGACCCTGGAATGGCGAAGGCGACCTTTGGCACGGGCTGTTTTTTCTTGCTCAACACCGGCCAAGAGGCGTTGCCGCCCGCAAAAGGGACGCTTACGACCATGGCTTACCGGACGGGCGGGCGTCCCGTCTACGCCGTCGAGGGATCGATCTTTTCCGCCGGAGCCGCGCTCAAATGGCTGCGCGACCGGCTCGGTCTCATCGAGGATGTTTCGCGAACCGGCGCCATGGCGGCGGAGATCGGCGGCAACGACGGCGTCTATTTGGTCCCCGCCTTCACTGGCCTTGGCGCGCCGTATTGGGACCCTAACGCGAGGGGACTGATTTGCGGCCTCACATTGGATACAAGCCCCGCGCACCTCGTCGGCGCCGCGTTGGAATCAGCCGCCTACCAAACCCTCGATCTGCTGGGGGCCATCGCGTGCGGCGGCGGGCCGCCTCGCGCGCTGCGCGTTGATGGCGGGATGGCGGGCAACGACTGGTTCTGCCAGTTTCCGGCGGACATCATCGCGGCTCCGGTCGAACGCCCGGCCATGCTCGAGGCGACCGCGCAGGGCGCAGCTTATCTCGCCGGATTGACGCTCGGAATATTTCCCGATTTCGCTGCCATTTCCGCCGCATGGGCGGGCGGCGCAAGATTTGAACCGCATATGGGGGCAACCGAGCGGGAGCGCTTGATCGCGGGATGGCGGGATGCAGTAAAACGCACGCTGACGCCGGAATAGGTGGCTCCAAGTTGAAATACGGTGCAACAAAAAGTTCGGCAGGATGGATCGGATAAGACCTTCGGGGATTTCCCTTGCGGGGGCTTGACGCCGCCGCCTTGCAATAGGAGCGATGCTGGGGTTGAGAATCTCGGCAACCGGGGACCGGCAATTCTTTATCGTGATGATTCCGATCGTTGATCTTTGTGGACTTGACTAACTTGCTGGAATTTGGAGCAACCATCGCGGATTTTTTTTGACACAATCGAACTAGTGGTCTGATTCATTCGG
>QHBR01000019.1 GCA_003244015.1 Hyphomicrobiales bacterium
CTCATCACCTATCAGTTTCGGCCCGAGGTGGTTGACGTTCTGACCCTGGGTATGATGAAGGCCCGTTCCTGGTCGGATTGGGTGATTGGATGGGTGGGATCGAGCATATGGCCCGGAGCATCAGCGCGGTGCTGCATGAACGGCTGCCTTGGCAGCGCAAGACGCAACGGGAGAACCTCGCGCTTCTGGTTGCGACCATGCTGAGCGAGCGCAGCGCCAACCTGATGTCGCTCGCGGCCGCCCTGCCGCGCCCGTCGGACCGGATCGACATGCGTTATCAGTGGATCGTGCGCGTGCTGGCGAACCCGCTGATTGACTGCGACTTGGTGATGCTGCCGTTCGCGCATGAGGTGCTCGGCCAGGCGCAGGCCGAGGCAGGATCAGGCGAGCAGGTGGTGGACCTGATCCTGGATCAAAGCCGGGCTTCCGAGCGGCACCAGATCCTGATGCTGGCCCTGCGGTGGGGCGAACGCGCTCTGCCGCTGGCATGGCGGGTCGAGGAGACCGAGGGCGCCATCGGCTTTGGCGTGCAGAAAGGCCTGCTCGACACCATCGCTGCGTGGCTACCCGAGGGCGCGCACGTGCGGCTGCTCGGCGACCGGTTCTACGGCACGCCCGCGCTGATCGGCCACTGCCAGTCGCTGGGCTGGGACTACCGGCTGCGACTGAAGGGCAACCTGCGTCTATGGATCGGCGGTGTTGATGCAGGGCCGGTCGAACGCCTGGCCCGGGACACGCCCTATCTGACGGGGGTGGAACTGACCGCGCGCCGGGTGCGCACGAACGTGGGCTTCATCCAAGACCCTGGCCACGAGGAGCCCTGGATCGTCGCCATGTCTGAAAGCCCTGGCTATCTCACCACGCTCGACTATGCGCGGCGCTGGGGCATCGAGCCGATGTTCTCCGATTTCAAGACCCGTGGCTTCGGCCTCGAAGACAGCCAGATCCGTTTTCCAGACCGTTTGGCAAGGCTCATCTTGGTGATGGCGCTGGCACTCTACTTCGCCGTGTCCACCGGACAATGGGATGCCGTCCACCATGCCATGCCCGCCGAACGCAAGTGCCCAGAACAGCGGCCGAAGAACGTCTTGCGCAGCATGACATCGTGGTTCACCCGCGGCCTACGCCGCATCGCCAACCTGCTTCAAACATTGCAGCCCCTCCCACAACTCTGGAGCGTCGCTGCAACTGATAGGTGCTGAGGGGTGGACGGCCCAACGGCATCTCGTGCCAAAGTTGGGTTGCAACACACCAACCAAGGACCGTCCAGATGAAGTTTAAGCGCATTGCCATCGACACGTCCAAGTACGTGTTCACGCTGCACGGCGTCGACGAACAAGACCGCCCGGTGCTGCGCCGCGAACTCAAGCGTGCCCAGGTCGAGCCGTTCTTCGCCAAACTGCCTGCCACAGAAGTTGTCCTGGAAGCCTGCGGCGGCTCGCATCACTGGGGCCGGGTTTTGCTGCGTCTCGGGCACCAGGTCCGGCTCATCCCGGCGCAATAGGCCCGTGCGTCTGAGCGGTACGGTGTACTGTCATAAGGCTATGCGAAAGTCCTATTCGGAATTAGGGTTCCGGAGAGGGCGGAGGGCGCCTTCCGCGATGGCCTGCGGCAGGTCGAAGGCGTATCGGCCGAGGAAGTTGATGTGCTTGAAGAGGAGCGGCGAGACCCTGGCGATGTCGGCATCGCTGATGCTCGAACCCTCGTGGGTGAGCTGGCCGATGGCGGCTTGGATGTAGGTCGAATTCCACAGTGCGATGGCGTTCAGCGTCAGGCCGAGGGCGCCCAGCTGCTCCTCCTGCTCGTGCCGATATGCTTTCCTGATTTCGCCGCGGTCGCCGTGGCAGACACGCCGGGCAAGGCGGTGCCGGAACTCCTGGCGGTTGAGTTGGGTGAGGATGCGGCGGCGCTTTTCCTTGCTGTTGATATAGCCGAGCATGTGCAGCGTCTTGATGACGCGGCCGAGTTCGGCGAGCGCGCGGGCCAGCGTGGTCGGACGGTCTTTGACCTGCAGGACGCGCATGATAGCGCCGGCATGGATGCGCCCCAGCTTCAGCGAACCTGCCAGGCGCAGCATGTCCTCCCAGTTGCGGGTGACGAGATCGATGTTGATGCGGTTGCGTGCGAGCCCGTTCAGCGGGCCGTAATCGGCGGTCTTGTCGATACGCCAGAAGCGGGCGTCGCCGATGTCAGCGAGCCGTGGGCTGAACTGGTAGCCCAGCAGCCAGAACAGCCCGAACACGATGTCGGCGTAGGCGGCGGTATCGGTCATGATCTCAACCGGCGCGAGGTCGGTTTCCTGGCCGAGCAGCAGCCCGAGGAGGACCAGGCTGTCGCGCAGCGTGCCGGGCACGACGACTGCGTTCAGGCCGGTGAACTGGTCGGAGACGAGATTGTAGTATGTGATGCCGCGGCCGGCGCCGAAGTATTTTGGGTTGGGGCCGGCATGGATGGCGCTGCTGGGTGCGACGAAGCGGATGCCGTCGGCCGCGGCCACCGCCCCGCTTCCCCAAATATGGGCAATCGGCAGGGCGTTTTGTGCGGCCACGATCCGGGCATTGGCGGCGGCGACGGTGTCCGGCCGAATGAAATTCTGGCTGACCCAGGACAGCCGGGCCCGGCTGAGCGCCGGCTGGTCGGTGCGGACCAGAGGCTCAAAGCCGATATTGCAGGCCTGTGCGATCAGGGCGCCGCACAGGCTGGTCGTGAACTCCTCGACACGCGCATGGCGCTCGCTGACATGGGTGAAGGCATCGGCGAAGCCGGAACGTGTGGCGACTTCCAGCATGACGTCCGGCAAATCGATCTTCGGCATGCGGGCCGAGATGGCAAATTGCAGGGCGATGAGGCTGAGCGGCCGTTCGAGCTTGTCGAGCGGACTGAGCACCAGCTCGTCACGGTCATTGCGGCGTTCGATCCGAACGACCGGGTTGTTCGGCAGGTTGGCGGCGACCTGGCGCCAAGCGCGGTCGAGTCTGACGGTCAGGTCGCCGATCTCCGTCTCGGCATCCAGCGAACGGTCCAAGGAGCGGCAGACGGTCAAGCGTGCCGCATTCCAGGCTTCGCCGCTCAGCAAGCCCTGCCGTGGATCGGCGTAGCGCACGCCGGCCGGGACAAACACGTCGCGTCGCTTGAGCCCGGCCCGGAAGGCATCGAGGGCCGCGAAGACATAGGCGCGGCTGTCGGCAACGCGGCCGGCGTGATCGAGGGCATGGCGCTTCCAAGCCGCTCCCATGAACTGGGTCGGGGCATCGGCCATGCGGGACTTGTTCCAGTCCTTGACGCCACGAAGGTAGTCGAGCGCCGCAATCACCAGCTGACCGTTCGGCGTCGATGCGAATTCGGTTCGCTCCAACAGAGCCGAGAACAGCGTGCGCACCCGTCGCCAATGCGGCCGCAATTCCTGGTAGCGCCGGTCATCGGGCTTGGTGACCAAGCTGTCGACGCTGGCCATGGCGGCCTGAATGTCGATCCGGGCGATCTGGTCGAACAAAGCGGCTTTCCATTCGGCCAGCGGCAGATCCGCTTCCTCCTCCTCGGCCAGGACATGCTGGCCGACGTCGCGCAGCATGATGGCGGCGGCATCGAGATCGCGCAGCGAGCGCAGCCTGGATTTGCTGTGCGCCTCCTCCGCCTGGCTGAAGATGTCGGCTGCCAGTGCATCGAACAGTTCGACCGCATCGTCGAGTGCCGTCGCTTCCAACGTCTGGAACAAGGCCGCCAGGGTGGCCGTGCGCCGTGGCTCATGAAGGGCCGCCAGGTTCGCCGGCTTGGCCGTACGTGCGCTGCGGGCCAGTCGTCCCAACGGCACGGCAGGCAACTCGGCGGCAGGCGCCAGGCCCAAGCCCAGGCTGCGAATGGTGTCGATGCGCTTCAGATGCTCCAGCAACTCGGTCGAGGTGCGCCGCTTCGGTGCGGCACGGAGATCATCAAGCGTGGCGAGCGCCTCGTCGTCGGACGTGACCAAGGCCACCAGTTTCTCACGCTGTTTGGAGGTCAGGGCCTGGGTGAGGCGTTGCCAGAGGCGCAGGGTAGCGCGATGGCGCACGCAGCTGATCAGGCGCTCCAGCGTGGAGACGCCAGGGAGCAGCACCTTGTGCGCCAGCAGCCAGGTTGTCGCTCGGTCGAACAGCAGCCCGGGCCGATCATCGCCTGTCCAGCACAGGACATAGAGCCACCGGGTCAGCCGGAACCCGGCAGCGGGATCCTCCTCAAGATCGCGGAACCCATACTGCTCGCGAATGGTCGCGGTATGCCGCCACCGCTGCCGGCCATCGCGATAGGCGTCCAGAGAGGGCGGCGCCGTCTCGTCGAGCTGCCGAGCCATGGCCGCGATCACCGCGGACGGCGTCTGCGTCGGGTCGTCAAGAAAGGCGCCCAGGAAGCGGGCCGTCCCAAGCTGGACGGCAAAGCCAAGGCGGTTGTGCGCGCCACGCAACGTGCCCACCAACTCGCGGTCGGCAGCGTCGAGATGGAAATTGCGGGCGAGCTGCTCCTCATTGGGATCGCCGGTGTAGCGGCCGTATCGGGCGAGCTGTTCGTCGGACAGGAAACGGCTCGGCATGGCGTGCGGAACTCCGGACTTCTGCGTCAGTCCGGGCGCGGACCAAAGATCAGCAGCTTACATGCTGCAAAAGTCCTATGCGGAATAGGGCAATTATGCGATAAATTTCGCACAGCTGCCGAGCACCGGGCGTGAAGCTCGGCTACGCCCGCGTCTCGACCGAGGATCAGCGCCTCGATCTGCAGCGTGCTCGGCTGAAGGAGGCAGGATGCGGTCGGGTATTCGAGGAAAAGATCTCCGGTGCTGCCCGGCAACGGCCCGCGCTGGAACGGCTGCTCCAGGAGCTGCGGGCCGACGACATCCTGGTCGTCAGCCGCCTGGACCGGCTCGCGCGTTCGACCGCCGAACTGTTGCGCATTGCCGAGGTCATCAAGGAGGGGCGGAAGGCCCATCCGTGTGAAAACGTACGTTAGCGTATTGCACGCAATGTTGTGGGTGGGCTTAGCCGCGGTCTGGGGGTTGCTTGCCGAGAAGGTATTGAAGGCCGAGTTCGAGGTCGCTCATCCCCAAGACACGCTCGATGGTGCCCTTACGCAGTTCGCTGGCCAGGGCCAGGGTATCTGCGGTGAGCACCCGAAGCTGTTGGTTCTGCTCGTCCATGCGGTCCAACTCTCTGGACTGGACGGCTGACGGTTTTTCATTGCGCCAGCGGCTGATCTGCCGGGTATAGATTTCGACGTAGTCCATCTGCTCGGTATGCACCTGCTCCACCCGATCGATGGTGGCGTCGTCGAGCACGTGCGGCCGGTCTTTTGCCTTGCTCAGCGTGCCGAGATGCTCACGCGTGTCGTTCAGCGACGTATCGATCATGCTGGCGATCAGCGGCATTTGGCTGATTGGCTGCCAGTTCACTTGATTGGTTTTCGGCATGGGGCGCCTTTTCTTCAGGCCACGACGGGTTCGGGGGCGGCCTCGGCGCGCCGACGGGGAGACTGGAAGTAGCTGCCGTTTGGAATGACGTGGGCATGCGCCAATGGCGAAGCGCGAGCCAAATCCTCGTCTTTCACCTCATGTCCGGCGGCTCGGAGTTGACTGACGATGCGGGCAATATGGACGGTGTTCCAGACCAGCACGGCATTGGAGAGAAGGCTGAGGCAACTGGCTTTGTTCATCACCTCCTCGTAGTCGCCGGAGCGGAAGTTACCCCAATTGGCGAAGAACAGGGACCTGGCGAGGATGTGGCGGAATTCGCCGCGGTTGAGCTGTAGTTGGATGGCGTCACGCAGCGGTTCTTCCTGGATGTAGCAGAGAATGTGAAGCGTCTTCATCAGGCGACCGAGCTGGCTCAGGGCGCCGGCGAGGCGGTCCGAAGCGTTGGCATTGACCAGGCGTTGCATCACGACATGAGCCGGAGTCAGCCGGTCCTTCAGCGACGCCGCCAGGCGTACCAGCTGGTCCCATTGCTCAAGGATGAGTTCGATATTGATGCGGCCACGGAACAGCGGCTGTAGGACACCATAATCGGTACTCCGATCGATGCGGCTGAGTACCTGGTCGGGCAAATCCTTCAGTCTGGGCATGAAGATAATGCCAAGCAGCGCGCAGAGACCGAAGAGATGCTCGGTAAAGCCGTTCGTATCTGAAGTGTGCTCACGGATGGTCAGCTCGGTGTCATTGTCGAGAATGCCGCCAAGCACGTAGCCGGCTTCGCGAGGCCCGCAGGAGATTGCCTGAGTGGCGTAGACGCTGCTCTGGTCGGATGTGTGCGTATAAAGCTGAAGTGCCCGGTCGTAGTAACCGAAATAGCGCGGATAGACGCTGCCGAGGAGACTGCGCCGCTCGACCGCGAAGCGCTGGCCGTCGGAGGAGGAGCGGCTTCCGTCGCCCCATATGCTGCTCAACTCCAGGCCATGATGGTGGTTGACCAGGATGGTGTTGGCGTCCTTGATCGTGGCGTCGCGCAGGAACCAGCGGCTGGTGTCCTGCAGAGCCTCCGCCGTGAGGGTGTCGACGCTCTGGCTCATGGCGGCGAGGCCGAGATTGGTGCCGTGCGCAATCACCGTGGCGAGCAGCGACCGGTGCGGATCGGCGCCACGTGGCAGGTATCCACCCAGCGGTTGAAAGGCATCGGTGAATCGGCACCACTCGTCGACATCCTGGAGAAGGTCTTCAATGCGGACGCGCGGCAGGCTGGCGCCAATCGTGGCGCGCAATTCACGCACCGCACGCGAAACAGTGAGGGCGTCGCGCTTCTTGAGTTTGAGCCGGCCGTTGACGATGGAGGCAAAGCGGTTGCCGGGCATGCCACGTTCGGCGGCGCGCGCGGCCCGGTCGAATTCGGCGGTGATTTTGGCGATGAATGTCTGTCCGTCGATCGGTAGGTCGAGGCGCTGGTAGGCTTGTTCGCGAGCCTGTTGCCAGCTCCGATCGTCATAGACCAGGTTCCAGAACGAGACGTGGTCGCGACTCTCCGTCAGGAAAAGACCGCCAGCACGCAAGGCATCGCGTGCGGCGAAAGCGAGGGAGATTTCCCAGATGCCGCGGTCGAGCTTCCCGCCTGTGATCAGATGGGGGCGCCAATCACTCAGCACGAAGTCATGCGGATCATCGGTCGTCAGCGCCCCCCTTGTGCCGGCATCCAGGGCGCGCTGGATCTCGATGGCCCTGAGCAAAGTCTCGCTGCCGGCGGCGGCCTGGAATGGCAGGGTAAAGAAGGCGGGCAAGTATTGTCGCAGCGTGCCGTAGCGCGCGAGCATGGCGTCGAGGCGACCGCGCTCTTCCAGTCGCTCATAGGCCCGGCACGCGATGGCGGCATCCACCAGGGCAGGCGTACCCAGCGCATCGCGGAAGGCGTCGAGTGTTTGCGCGCCATCCGCCGCGACCAGATCATCGATGGCGCCGAGCACGCGGTGCAATCCGTCGCGGGCGCGGCGGCACAGACGCTTACGTTGTTCTTCGACCGAACTGCGCGACCGCCGATTCATGCCGATGAGGAACTGGTCGTTCATCTCGACGATCTGATCGATCAGCGTCTTGCGGGCTTCGACCAGATAGCAGGCGACCAGCGCATCGCGCTTCGGTTTGGCGAAACGGCGGAGATCGCCGGCATCGTAACGGCGTCCGAGTTGGCCAAGCTGACGAATGATTTGCGGATCGAGTTCGTCGAGACCCGCGCCGGCGTCGAGCAGTTGTTCGATGAGGCGCAGGCGAACGATATCCCCCTTTATCACAGCGGCATTGGCCGATTTTGGATACTCTTTGAGCCGGAAAAGACTTGAGCGCGCATCGCCCTTCGATACTTCGATAAGCAGATCAATGTCAGCCCGTAGTTGCTCAGGCAGGCGTTTGGAGATCGTTACAAAGAGATTAGCCGTGGTATGGGCCACGACAGAGGCGACAATGCGTTCGAGCGTGCTGGCGGCTGGCAACATGACTTGCCACCCGCGCAATCTTTCTTCGACCTGGGTCAACAACTCGGGCGTGGTGCGACCCTCCAGCGCACCCGCGCGCAACCAGTCGCGCAATTTGGCTTCCGCCGCTTTGTCAAACCGGCTCAGGCCCAGATAACGGCGAATCCGCTGTGCCTGGACCCGTTCCGCGGGCTCACGACCGGACCGGTCAAGGAACAACACCGGCGGCAGTCCGAGCTGACGCGAGAGATGATTGACGATCTTGATTGGGGCGTGCCGGTAGTCGTCAAGGAAGCGGCCGTGCGTGCGCAGCATGCAGAGCTGCAGGGCAAAGCGGCGACGCTGATCGCCGCCGCGGCACGCGGCGATCGCGGCCAGATCCGCGGGCGTCAGACTCCAGTTCCGTGCCAGCTCGTCCTCGCCTGGATCGGCTGACAGCGCCGTCCGTCGGCGGGTCTGCGTGGTCGCGGCCGAAGGGTCATCTGTCGACATTCAGGTGCGAGTGCTCCAGATCCGCTGCGAGATCATCACGCGAAGGTCGCGTGTAGATGGCTGTCGTGTCGAGCGAATCATGTCCGAGCAGGCTGGCGAGTTCAACCAGCTTGCCGGGATTGTCGCGCAGATAACCAAGCGCGAAGGTGTGACGCAGCGTGTGTGCCGAGACCGCGACTCGCTTCAGGCGAGCACGCCTGGCGAGGCTGGTGATAACGGCCTGGATCGTGCGCACCGGCATCGCCGTATCTCGGCTGCTGACGAACAGCGCCGTATCCTTGTCCTGGCCCGACCCCTGGCGTTCTTCGTGATATTGCCTGAGTGCCCGCCGCGCCGTCGCGTTCAAGGGTATCTGGCGCGCCTTGAGACCCTTACCGTGGCGGATGCGCACAATACCGGAACGATCGCTCACGGTAATATCGGCGATACGCAATGTCGCGACCTCGCCGACACGTAGTCCCGCCTGCAGCATGAGTTGGACCATCGCGTAGTTCCTGGCGGCGAGACCATGCGAGGAGGCGCCAGCCGCGCGCAACAACGCATGAACCTCAATATCGGTCAGACCGGCGGGCTGTTGGTTGCGCACCGTGCGCATCGGCCGGACATCCCGCGCGGCGTCCGCCGCAAGCATGCCAGTGCCCCGCGCCCATCGGCATAACCGGCGTAAGGCCTCCAGCCGCCGATTGACTGTGGCGGGGCGCCGGCCTGCCGCGACCATGTGCTGGCGGTAGGCGATGAGTTCGTACTCGGCGAGGCCTTCGATGGCGAAGGTGCTGTCCTGGACACTTCGGTGCCATGCGAGGAAATGGCGAAGGTCGTAACGGTAGCCGCGCTGGGTCGCCGGCGCGAGGTCGTCACGCGCCAGGCTGGCGAGGAAAGCTGCCATCCAATCCGGTTCGTCGGTGATCGCCGCGGCCGCCTGTATTGCACGCAAAGTCATCCCCCGCGTTAGCGCCCCCGTTTGTTGCGTGCAATACACGCGCCCAAACAGGATCATGGCGTGCAATGTCTATTGCACGCCATGATTGCACGCAATAAAGCGGCAGTTCATACCGATACCAGATCGGAAATACGAATTTCTGGCACAAATAGGAAGTAAGGCCCCTGGAAATCGGCCCTTAACGTACGGTTTCGCACGGATGGGCCTTCCGCCCCAGGTTGAGACTGTCGCGCAGCAGGCCCCACGTCGAAACCAGTATCAGCGCGGCAATCCCAAGGCTGACCACAGGGTCAACCCATGACCAGCCTGTCAGCAGAATGACGAAGCCGGAGGCGACGACGCCCGCCGAGACAACGGCATCGGACGCCATGTGCAGGAACGCAGCCCGCACGTTTAGATCGCCCTTGCGGCCACGCGCGAACAGCCACGCCGTCACACCGTTGACGACGATCCCGACCGCCGCGACGATCATCACGGTTTTGCCGCCAACATCGCCCGGAGGGACGCCCTCGACCAGACGGCGCACCGCTTCGACGGTGATACCGCCCACGCCGACCAGCAGCACCACGGCATTCGTCAGAGAGGCCAGAATGGAGCTACGGCCATAGCCGTAGGTGCGGCTGCGCGTCGGTCCCTGCTTGCCAAGCGATGTGGCCCACCACGCAAGGAGCAGACCCAGCACGTCACCGAGATTGTGCGCGGCGTCCGCCAGCAGCGCGATAGAATGCGCCGCGAGGCCGAACACGACTTCCCCCACCACAAAGGCGGCATTGAGGGCCGAACCTATGGCAAAGGCGGCACTGAACCCCGCAGGCGGTGCATGGTCATGGTGGTGATGCCCGGCATGGTCATGGCCGTGGTCATGGTCGCCATGATCGAGATCGTGATTGTGGGCTTCAGGCATAGTCTCTCTCTATTCCGCCGCGACAGCGGAGAGCTTGCCGGGCTGGCTTCTCAATTCGCTTTGGGCTTGGTTGATAATCTGGCTGGCACCCCATAGGGACAGCCCGGCCATGACGGCAGCAACGACGATGTCCGGCCAGCCGGTGCCGGTGCCGAACACGCCAAGCGCGGCTAGCATCACGGCGACATTGCCGAGCGCGTCATTGCGCGAGCAAATCCACACCGAGCGCATGTTTGAATCGCCTTCGCGGTAGCGATACAGCAGCAGGGCAACGCCGCCATTGGCGAGCAGCGCCGCGAGGCCGATAGCGCCCATGACGTTCGCTTCCGGCATGGTCCCGTTGAGCGCATGCCAGATCGTGTTTCCGGCAACCCACAGGCCCAGCAGGCCCATGCTGTAGCCCTTGACGAGCGCCGCCTTAGCCCGCCATGCGAGGGCAAGGCCGATCACGGACAGGCTGATGCCGTAGTTTGCAGCGTCAGACAGGAAATCTAGCGCGTCCGCCTGCAACGAGGCCGACCCGGCAGCCAGACCGGCCACCAGTTCCGTCAGGAACATGCCGCCATTGATGACGAGCGCGACCCAGAGGATGCGCCGATATGCCTTGTCACGCGGCGGCGGTGCGCAGCTATTGCAGCAAGCCATTGAAACCCCTCGCTTGGAAAACCTATTCCAGTTAGGATGCACCCTATAGTCACTATAGGGTCAAGGGCATGGATTCACGGCTAACGATTGGCGAGCTGGCGAAGGAAACCGGCACGAAGGTGGTGACGGTCCGCTACTACGAGCAGGCCGGGCTATTGCCGGTGCCGCCGCGCACAGCAGCCAACTACCGCGCCTATGGTGCCGATCACTTACACCGGCTGCGCTTTATCCGCCGCTGTCGTGATCTAGGCTTCACGCTCGACCAAGTGCGGGACTTGCTGCGGATGTCGTCGCAGGAGGATCAGCCTTGCGCCGAGGTCAACCGCATCAGCGGCGAGCATTTGACCGAGATCGAGCGCAAGGTTGCCGACCTGACCCGGCTGGCGGACGAGCTGCGCCGGATCAATGCCCGCTGTCAGGGGAGCGGGACCGTCGCGGATTGCCGGATCATCGAGGCGCTTTCGCCCTGATTTTCCAATATACAACGGCTGATAATCGTCATTACGGAAACTGTTTTGGAGTATCTCCGGAATATCCGTCAAGTCTAAACCGACCCCTGCGGCGGCTTGAGACGTGACGACTTCAAACCATCAGTATTCGAGGGCGCGGGATTGGCTTCAGGGGTGTCGGTTATACTTGCGCCGTAGTTACCCGTTTCGTCACCCGTGGCGCGGTCATAGGCCGAGGTGTAAACGCGACGGGCGAGGGCGTGTTTCTGATCGTCCGGCAATTGGTCCAGCAGGTCGAAGGCACAGCGAAAAAGGCTTTTCGCCGTAAGGTGCCAATCCATCCCAGTGCCGTCGCCCCGGTCGAACAGCTTCACCAGAGCCGCTCGGACACGGGCCGCGCCGTCCTCGGCAGTTGCAGGAGGATTGGCAGGCTGGCGAGGTGGAGCGGTGCGGCGGGACATTTCTCAGTCTGCTGCCCGCCAATGATTGGGAATTTTCTTGTCGTTCAAGTGGCGAACCCGAGCGATTAGGGGACTATAGCCCTGTTTTTTAGCCCAAAAGGTAGCCTCTAGCTGGGTTTTTGATGTGTAGAGAACATCATCTTTCGCATCTTCGACAACGTAATATTCTATCGGATCGCCTTCGGATCGACCTTTTGGGCGGGCTTCTATGTAGACGTTGGGCATAATCGAGACTTCTTCTGGTGGAGGTTTTCAGCGGATATAAAGAACACTACAACAACAATATTAAGACTTTGTTTAGGATTCGAAATCCTTAAGCCGGATGTTCTCGCACGAGCGCCGCCCGGATATAGCATAATAAAACAGTTTGACGATTAAAAGCGGAGCAGATAAAAATCTGCAAGTCATATTCAAAGCCAGACGGCGGAATTCGCGAATACACATGAAAAAAATTGTAGTGGTGTTGTGCCTAATCTTTCTTGCTGGGTGCTCTCAACAATACTGGGATCAAAAGGTGAAGGATGCGGAGGCTCAAGAGGCTAAGAGTGGGCCACATGTTGCAGTCTCGACAGATGAATTCAGCAAAACCACTGAGATAGACGGAACTTATATCAAAAAGAACCCATTCGGTGGAACGTTTGAAAAATGGTATTTGCGGACATTTATCCATCACCTAACAGGTGAAAGTGACACAGGAATTTACTATGTCACGGACTATAATGGTGACTGGCGTTTCTACCAAAACGCTTCGGATAATAGTGGGAAAGACTTCGACGTTCTTAACGTAGATAAATCGGTTGTTATTTGCTTAAGCGACTGCTTGTTATCCGAAACTATATCCATACCGCTGACCGATAACTATTTGCGCCTGCACAAAGAAACTGGAATTTTTATCAAGATTTATGCTCATAGCGGAGACGCGAATATCATAAACGTGACTCCTGAAATGATACAGGAGCAGCTTGAGGCCATCGACCAATACGCACCGGCAGAGAAAGCCAAGGTCCGGCCTGCTCATCGACACCATTAAAAAGCTCGCTTGGGTGGCTATAACCCCCGCGAGCGTCCTTGCTGGCTAGACCTTGAATTCCTCCCGTCCCCTGCCCTGCTTTTCGGCCTCGGCTACCCAGCCCGGCAGCTTGCCCCGGCGAGACCACTCCTGACCGTCAGGGCCGCGGTATTTGACCGGCAGGGACGCCGCGGGCTTGTCCTTTTTCGCAGGCGGCGCTTTCAGCAGGCCGTCAAAATCAACGCCTAGCTCCGCCAGCTTCTTCCGCGTCTCATCAAGCACAGCCTGCTTTGCCGCCTCGGTTTTCTCTGTGGCCTTCGCCGTCGCAGCGTCAGCCAAGGCCCGCAGTTCCGGCACCGTCAACGCATCGAGATCGACCGCAGACATCTTGCCCGCCTCATCCTTGCCAGCCATGGCCGATAATCCCCTGCCCTTGCCTGCCCGGATTATGCCCGCATCGCCCGCATGACAAGATCAGCGGCCATGCCGCGCCAGTAGCGAAAATCCTTCCGTTCCGTCTCGAAGGGATCAGGGGAATAGGCCGACCGGGGAAAGGTCCGGTCATAGGGGCGGCGGCGCAGCATGAAGCTATCCCCGCCCTCTACAAACACCACCTGATTGCCACTGTCCCGGCTGGTTTCGCGGGAAAACTCGGTCGAGGTGCGCAGGAAAGACGCGCCTTGCGGGGTCCATTCCTCGTTGTATTTCTGGCCGTCGAATACCCGCAGTTTGCGCCAGACAATGTGTTGCCCGAGCCGTTCCGACAGGTAGCGGGCCGTGATTTGATCGTTGACGGCGAACACCTGCCACATCCCGGCATTGCCGAGGAAGGTTTCCCAGTTGTCGGGGTAGAGTTCTTCAAGCTGGCCCACGTTCTGCACAATGGGCCACAGCTTGACGCCGTAGCCCGCCAGTTGCCCCGCAGCCTTGGCGATCTGCTGCATCCGCCCGAGCGCGTAAAACTCATCCAGCACCATTAGAACCGGGTGCTTTTGCTTTTTGCCTTGCCCGACCTCTTGCAGCGCCAGATTAACGAACAGGCGCAAAAACCGCCCGTGCTGGTCGAGATACTGGGGCGGCAGCACAAGGTAAATCGTCGCCGTGGTTTGCTTCAACTCGCTCAGGCTGAAATCGGACACCTCCAAAGCCTGAATCATGGCCTCGCTATCGAGCCAATCCGTATGGCTCAAGGCCGTGGCGATTATATCGCCCTCGGCATCCTCGCCCGCCGTTTCAAGCATCGACATGGCGGCATTCGATAAACCGCCCGGTGACGGGGTTTTGCTGGCGACGGCCCGGATTTTCTTGTTACCGAGGCCCTTCAAAAACACGCGCACGGCCCACAGGTTTTTATCCTTCGCGGGCGTGCCGGGATGCGACAGCACAAGGGCAATGGCACCGGAAATCAGCGTTGCCGCCGACCTGTCCCAAAAATCCACGCCCTTCGGGTTCGGCACCATCAGCGCGTCGGTAATGTTGCGGATTTGCTCCACCACATCGAGCGCCTTCAGATCGACCTCGGCAAGCGGGTTGAAGCGGTGTGTCGGCAGATCGACGCCCNNAGCCCGCCGCTTTCAACTCCCCGAACGGATCGACGATGCGGACAGTCTGACCCATGCCGGACTTGACGCGACCGCCGCCCTGCCCTCGCGCCGCAGCCGTCACGGCGGCATTTTGGCCCTTTGGGTCAATCACCAGAGCCGAGCCGGGCCACGTCAGCAGATTCGGGATAATCCCCGACCGGCCCTTGCCGCTGCGGCTGGTGGCGATCGTGATAAAATGCCGATCGTCGGTGCGCCCGACCTTCCAGCCGGGCGAATAGAGCGACGAGCCGAGCATGAGCTGCCCGGGCTTCCAAGGGTTCGCCCAATCAATTAACAGCCCGCCGAAGCGGGACGATCCACCCATGCCGACGAAGCGCGACCAGATCAGGCGGCGGACTGGCGCCGTAAATCGCCCGATGAACACCTTGAGGCGCCGGGCTTCATAAAACACCCGGAAGATGCAGCCGATCAGAAGCAGCCACACCAGCAG
>QHBR01000121.1 GCA_003244015.1 Hyphomicrobiales bacterium
GTTAATTAGGTCTTAACCCTAGCAAGGCGGCGGTCTGGCATAAGCGAGATGAATATGGGCGAACGCCTTTTCGCCCTCGGTCCAGCGCTCGCAGGCGCGCCGGAGCTGGGCGAGAACGCACGCCTCCACTGGCCGGTCGTAGGCCGTCGCGAGAAGTGCCATGACGCGCGGCTCGTCGCAAAGCGCGAGGCGGGGGAGGCCGCGTGCGTCTTGCGCCATCCCGGCAAGCACCGTTCCGGCGCTCCGCACGAAGCCCTTGACGGCGCTTCATCGACTATCGCAGCGCCTTTGCTGGCGTGAAAGACCTGATGACTGCGTCTTCATTTCTTTCGGGGCCGCTCTCGTAGTATAGATGAAACGTATTTGTATCGTCCGACCAAGGTTCGTCATAAGAATAGCCTTCAAGCATTCGAAGACATCCATCTTCCACGAGGAGTTCGAAGGCGGCTCCGTGTTCAAGACCTTTAATTTTAGCGTGGACATCGCCGAACCAGAACGAGGGGCTTGCTGAAAGCTTTACCGTCCAGCCGGAGGAAAAATTCGTCCAGAATCCAACCCCTGTGTATTCCCGGTCAACGACCTGTAACGCAAGGTATTGCTTGAATAGAATCTGAAACGTTTCCGATTTCTCATTCAGCAGTTTTTCGAGTAGCGCCTTTTCCAACTTCGTCAATTGTTCCATGGAACGCGAGTTCATCGGCTCGCGGACCAGCTTGCCACAAGGTTCGTCGCCGCTCGTCGCGCCTTTCCGCTTGCCAATGCCCCGCCAAACCGCTCCTTCTCGATTTTCACCAAATGCGCCTCCAACTTTTCGGCGGTGCAATGGTTTGCCAGCAAGTGAACAATACCGTGGATATATGCATCATATTCGTCAGCAGAAGCAGCGGACCAAAGCCTACCGGATCCCAATCATCAAATAATATCGCGCGGAGACGCTGAATTTGGTCTTCGTGGTTCATCTTTTGCCCCTATTGTGAACATCCAAGATTGCTTTAACGTCATCATCGGATTTCGAAGACTGATAAATCGTTACGAGCCGGCCTTGTCGATCCAAAACAACTGCCCCATTAGCTGACAGAAAATAATATCGGCCGTTCGACTGCTTGAGAACGATCAAAGGATCGGACACGATTCTTTGTAAATCATCAAGTGATTGTAAAGGTACATATAATTCTTAAGACCTACTATATACGACTTCTATAATACGCCGACGCGTTCACTTCGCGTTCCAGCATGCGATCAGGTTTTTGGCTGCTTGGGAAATGCCGTGGCTTACTTCAGGCACCCACATTTTTTCCTTCTCGATTCGCGCCAGATGTTGCTTCAATTTTTCTGCGGTACAACGATCGTCAAGCAGATGAACAATGCCGGGAATATATCTGATATTCGTCCGGTGGGCCATGGCCATTAATGACAAGTGGATCCCAATCGTTGAGCAGAATGTCACGAATTCTACGGATTCTGTCTTCGTTGTTCATTTATTGCCTCTCTTTAGCACGTATTCTAGGATACTTCTTATTTTGGTATCAAATTGCGGCTCCGTGTAAATTGTTATAACTCGTCCCTTTGGGTCCAGAACCACGACAGCGTTTTCAGAAAGATAAAAGAAGCGTCCTCAGACTGCCGGAGGACTAATGGATTAGCAACGGTGTTTTGGAAATCTGTCAGCGATGCTCCATATTCAGTTACATTCTCAGTGGCGTGTTCTGAAAATTCGCCAATGTTGAGTTCCGGCTTTTCCACTCCCATTCCCAATTTGCCGAAGTCCTGACCCACGAAGTCGGACGGCTTTGGGGGGAAATTTCCACCTCCGGGAGTGACGCGTTCGAAGCCACGTTTTCAGGTTTGGCATCCTCTTCATGAGGCGGTTTTGCTTCCCCGAGCAGGCTTCATTTGGCATTAGCAATTCCCGAAGCCGTTCAAGAAAACTGCGGATCGTACCAAATCCACCGCCTCCGCCTCTCTTTTCCGCCACGGAAAGTTACCGGGGTGATATTGCCATCGCCGCCGACCATCGGCCGCTATCCCGGCCATCGCCAGCGGGCCAGCGGGCTTGCGCAGGATTGAAATTGGCTTTCAAAAGATCAAGCGGTGCCAGATCAAAACCTTGCGCCCCCATCAGCGCTTAAGGCGTGACGCCGGCCTCGATGAGTTCCGATGACGCGCGGCTCACACTGGCAAGGGCAACTCTTGTCGCGCGTTCTTGGAAATGTCGCCGTAGACGCACACGATCTTCATAGAAAAGGTTCGAGCGATTTATCCGCCCAAAGTCACTCGATCGGCCTACGAGCATGAAATGACCTTATTACTTTCTCCTCGTTTCTAATTCTATTATCGTCGTAGAATAGCCTGATTAGTTCGAAATTTCGAGGCCATGGCTCCTCGTAGGAATAGCCTTCGATATCATAGATGTATCCTTTGTTAATGGTGAGGAGAAATCCCGCTCCGTGCTTCAGCCCGGTCAAGTCCGCATGAACATCGCCGAAACTGAATGAGGGCGCCCCTGAAAGTTGTGGTATGTCGCGAGGTACCGAAAGATAGGTGAAAAATCCTGCTCCGGTCATCTCCCTCTTGATGACACTTGAAGCTTGATATTGCCGCAAAAGGATTTGGAACGTTTCCGACCTACCATTCAGCAATTTTTCGAGAACTGCTTTCTCAAGCGCGGCTTGTGTTGTCATGGAAATATCGTCCCTATCTTGACAGTGCCGTCATTCATAACCGTTCCCCGTACGGTGACTTTGTGGCCATGGACTGTGATTTCGATCTCGTACTCTCCGGAAATATTTTGCCGCTTTACTGCTTCTCGCGTCGCATTTTTGATTGCCTCAAATGCCGCGTCTTCTGACCCAAAGTCGGTAACAATTGCATCTAGGTCGCGTCCGGGTTTGTCGAAGATGTGATGCAATTTATTCGTATCGACCTTTGGTGGCAGCTCCGTTTCCGGCGCCTCCGGCGGCTGGTTTCGGGTTTCGCGACCTCGGGATTGGCCGGTTTGGTTTCGGTGGGGCGCAGCAATAGGCGCGCGGCCCGGCGCGCGGCTTCGAGCGCCAGGCGGGCGATAAATTCCTTTATGCCCGCGGAATCAACACTCGCGCCGCCCGACCAACGGCCGCTTTCACGCCCATTACCCGCAGCCCAGCGGAGTTGAGCAGGATTAAAGTTGGCTTTTGATAAATTGAGCGGCGCCGGATCAAACCCTTGCGCCTCCATCAGCTCGGCGCGCCCGCGCGTCCCATTTTTGCAAAAGCTCTTGCCCGGCTGCACCAAACACTCCGTTTCGAAAGCGGAAGAATCCGGCCGTGAGCATACCAGCAGTCGGCAAAATTACCTAATGCAGCCAAATTACAAAACCAAGAGGAGAGTATGTAAGATCGCGCAAATGGGGCCGGAGACGCGCCGCCGTCCTTCGAGCCCGCGCGGCTTGCGTTCTCGGGACGGAAGGCGGAAGCTTTTTCGCCGCGACGCTGAAAATCGACGCGAGGGATGCTATATAAGCTATACAAGGGAAGCCGACGATATTTTGGCAGTCTCGGAGGATTCTATGGCCAACCCGCAATTCGCAGTCTTGTCGTTGACGGAAGCCGCCGCCGCCCGCGCGCGAAAACTCATCGAGGCCGCCGGGTGGCCGGTCGCGGGTTTACGGGTCGGGATCAAGAAGGGCGGCTGCGCGGGCATGACCTACACCATGGATCTTGCCGAGGAAGTCCGGCCCGCCGATGAAATCATCGAGGATCAAGGCGTGAAAATCCTGATCTCGCCGAAGGATCTGATGTTTCTGCTCGGCACGAAACTCGATTTCGAGACCACCACTTTGCAGGCGAGCTTCACCTTTCAGAATCCGAATCAGACGGGGTCTTGCGGCTGCGGCGAATCGGTTTCGATCACGCCGGCGGGCGATGCCCGTGGAAATGCGGTTTAAGACACTACCCACCCTACCGTGTCGCTTGGCCACGTCGCTCGGAGATCGGAACATGGGGAACGAACGACTGCTTCGGCTGAAAACGGGAGCCCTCGACGAAACAAGAAAACTATTCGGGATATTTGTCTATCTTTGGGTTCTGTTGAGTTTGTTTTCCCTTCATAAAGCGCTCGTTTTGAATGACGAGAGCCTGATTTACCATCAGGGTTTGCTATTATCAATGCATTGGCCTTGGCAAAGGTCGTGCTGGTCGCAGAGATTTTTCATATCGGAGACAATTTAAAAAATAGGCCGCTCATCTATCCAATCATGTTCAAGTCTGCCGTTTTTGCCGTTATACTGATGTGCTTCCATATGATCGAGGAAACGCTATCGGGTTATGGCACGGCAAGATGCTTTCTCAAAGCATTCCCAATATCGGCGGCGGAACACTGCAGGGAATATTCATGGTCGGAATCATCATGTTCGTCGTGTTGATGCCGTTCTTCGCTTTCAGGGAACTCGACCGAGTTATCGGGACGGAACAATTACGCTCCCTCTTATTCGGAGGGAAAACCAAGGCCGGCGCAGCTCAGCCTATTATGCGGAGATCAGCAATGGCGGAAATCGATAAAAATGATCATCATAATTTACAACGTTTAGTTGACGCCCAAAACCCTGTGTCCGAGGAAGTATGCTGGGAACTACAGGAAGGCCGTAAAAACGGACATTGGATGTGGTTTATCTTCCCGCAGATTGAAGGTCTAGGCTACAGCCAGCTAGCACGAAAATTCGCGATTTCTTCTCGTGAAGAAGCTCAGGCGTATTTGAATCACCCAATTCTTGGGCCAAGACTGCGGCACTGTACTCGTCTAATAACTCTCGTAGAGGGACGCTCGATGGACCAGATTTTTGGCGACCCTGACGATCTTAAATTTCATTCTTCTATGACATTGTTTGCGAATGCCACATCCGATAACCAGGTGTTTTGGGATGCCTTGCACAAGTATTTTGGAGCCGAACTGGATCGCTTGACGCTTGAGCGATCAATGTCAGAGTTGGGTTGATACCGTTGAAAAACTCCACGCGGGCAAGTTGGGCGGCGTCGTTATGATCGTGCTCGTCCCGAGCTATGAGGGATTTTGGTTTAAGCCTTTCGTAACTACCCCATTCGGGTGTTCTTACCGGGGATCGCCCTTGTCCCCGGCGGCTTTCTCTGGCTTGACCGCGGTGGGGCGCAACAGAAACCTCGGCACATGGTCGCCCATTCCGACCACTGGCGCACCGTCTTCGTTTTGACCGTGCCGGGACTGCGGGACGGCCGGTTTCGGCGCAGCCTCGACGGGCGGACGATCGCCGTCCCGCCGCCGCGAAGGGCTTGGCTTGGGGGAGAGTTGAGCACCAATATCCGCTGGCCTGGAAGTGCTCGCGCGGGCCCGCGCGTTGCCGCCGGGCGCGGTCCGCCGCGATCTTTGGCTGTGCTCGCCGCGCGGTGTGCGCTGGCCGGATTCCTCCCCGGGGAGATTGGCGAGGCTTTCGCCCGCGAGCCAATCGATCTTGCGAGCGATCAGCCGCTCGATTTCGAGGATGTATTTTTGATCGGCGGGGGTGACAATCGAGAGCGCGATGCCGGTTTTGCCCGCGCGTCCGGTGCGGCCGATGCGATGGACATAATCCTCGGCATGGGTTGGGACATCGAAATTGAACACATGGCTTACGTCTGGAATGTCGAGGCCGCGCGCCGCGACGTCCGAGCAGACAATAAGGTCGACGTTGCCGGTCTTGAAAGCATCCAAGGAAACCATGCGGGCGCGCTGATCCATGTCGCCGTGCAAGACGCCGGCATTGAAGCCATGTTTTTGCAAGGATTTATGGAGGAGCGCCACGTCCCGCTTGCGATTGCAAAAAATGATCGCGTTCTTGAAATCGGCGGCGCCGCGGATCAAGCGGCGTAAGGTTTCGCGCTTGGTCGGGCCGCTTGCCGAAGCAACCAGGCCTTGCGAAATGGGGGTTGCCGTCGAGGCGGCGCGGTCCACCTCGATGCGCACGGGATTATGGAGAAAAGCCTCGGTGAGCCTTGTGATCTCGGGCGGCATGGTCGCGCAAAAGAACAGGGTCTGGCGGGTGAATGGGACCAGCTTGCAGATACGCTCGATGTCCGGGATGAAACCCATGTCGAGCATCCGGTCGGCTTCGTCCAGAACCAGCATCTCGATGCAGGACAGATCCACGTTGCGGCGATCCATGTGATCGATCAGACGGCCCGGCGTGGCAACGATAATGTCGATGCCGCGGCGCAAGCTCATGATCTGGCCGCCCATGCCGACGCCGCCGAACACGGCGGCCGCATGCACGCGCAGATGCTTACCGTACGAACGCAGACTCTCGTGCACTTGCGCGGCGAGTTCGCGGGTGGGGGTGAGGATCAGCGCGCGCGGTTTGCGCGGATGCTTGCCGTGATTGTGCGTTGTTTGATCGACGCACAGCTTTTGCAGCAGCGGCAGCGCGAACGCGGCGGTCTTGCCGGTGCCGGTTTGTGCGCCGGCCAAGAGATCATGGCCTTCCAACACCAGCGGGATCGCCGAGATCTGGATCGGGGTGGGGGTGGCGTGGCCGTGTTCGGCCAAGGCACGCAGCAACGCGGGCGCAAGCCCGAGCGATTCGAACGTCATGGATACAACTCCTGTCGTTGCCGCGCTTTCCTGATGACCGCGCGAGCAAAATGATTCGCCGGTATCGCAAAACGCGATGGCCGGATTCGAGACGACGGAGCCGAGTAGTGCGGGGCGATTGCAGAACTGGCGTTCTGCGGCCCAAAGGAAAATCGGGTTACGACGCTTCAAACTGGTCAAGCTTAACCTGTTGCGGCGCAACAAGCTAGCGATTTCAGTCGACTACGATCTTCGGTGGAAACGCTGCCGGCAGCGAATCGGGCGACACCGCGCCGCCGGA
>QHBR01000052.1 GCA_003244015.1 Hyphomicrobiales bacterium
TCGAGCCCCAAACCGAGAAACCGTTGTGATGTGTCGCGTCATGATGGTAATCGTAATAAGCCCATTCCTTCGCGCCATGCTCGACCGCACCGTGCTTGTAACCATCGCCGGTTAGTAAACCATAGCTCATCAGTTCATCCGTCGATACGATAGAGCCTGGCTCGACGTTATCGAGGACCACGCCGCGAAGCGTTTTCTTCTTAACGTCCGAGATGGTTTGAGTTGCGATCTTCCCGCCGCGCTCCTTCAAGCCCATGACAATCGTCTTGCCTTCGGCGCCGCGACCGCGCTTGCCGGGGCGATGGCCGCCGACATAAGCCTCGTCTAGCTCTACATGGCCTTTGAGCACTTCAAAGGCGTCTGCCTTTTCCATGAGCGAGCGGATTTGATGTCCGATACGCCAAGCCGTTTTGTAGGTTACGCCGAGCGTGCGTTGCATCTCCTTGCCCGAGACGCCGTGGCGCGTCGTGATGAAAAGATAGATCGCGTAAAACCATACTTGCAGCGATGTACGGCTATCCTGAAAAACCGTCCCGGCGCAGGGGTAGACATGATCGCCGCAAGCCGCGCAAGAAAACGCGCGACGCTCGGTGAGCTTATGAAAGGTCGATTCGTTGCCGCATTTCCCGCAGACGTGGCGCAGTCCATAGCGAACTTCCATAACACGGGTTAGGCAAGCGTCCTCATTCGGGAATTCTGCAAAGAACTCGCGCACCGAAAACGGCTGAACGTTGCTGACTTTGCTTCCGGCTTGGCTAGGGCGCTTGCGTTTGCGGGTAATCATGGCGATCTCCTATGACCGCCAATATCTCACAAATCAGTACGTGTGTCAAAGGGATAATCTCCTTATATTTTGACCTTTAATGTGCCGGGCAAAAGCTGTGCCAGCTTCCAATATTGGACCGCGAAACAATTCATCTATATCTTTTAGCGATATATATCTTCTACGTACAAGGAGCCCCACAAGCTCGAAGAAAGACAATATTCTCATCAAAGTACTATAGTTAGTCCGGTCCTCTGTGTTGTGAATTCCGTCCATAACCACTTTGAGATGCTCTTTAAGTTTTGTCAATACTTCCTTGTCAGGCAAATTTGAATATTGTGAAAAAATGCCCTTTCTTTCTTTTGAAGTTGTATCAACGAAAAGCTTTTTTGCTTCAAACATTTCCTTGCTATTGAATTTGTCAACCAAATCTAGTAACAAAGTCGCTTTCGCTTGTTTGGCTATAATCTTAGCCTGTACCCCAGCGAAGATAAGCGCCACAACCGTGAGAATCGCCAACGCCACTCCGGCCCACCAAAACAGAAGCTCAGCTGTTTCTCGATTTTTGAAAATATCAGTCAAAAAGTCAAACATTGAATCCCTCCAATAGCTAGCAAGCAATGTAACGCCTGCCAATGACGATTGCCACCAATTCAAACTTTCCCACTACCCAGCTCTTTACGATCCGTGTGGCATACGTGTGTGAAGGGGATACCCATTGAAGATGGAGGGCGCCACGATGTTTCACAGGCCCATTATGGCACGTGGAAAGGGGCAAGCCAAGCCGGCTTCAAAGCAATCGCTGGAAGTAGGCGTACAAATATTTCGCCAGCCCGCCTTGCCAATTCGCGATGGATTAGGCGCCTGCCTTTCCGCGATAATGTTTTACGCGCAGGTCCCGCCTTGGCAATTTTGGCACGGCGGCGGCGGCCACTGGAGATTGTTACCCATCATGGTCAAGGTTCATACCGGAACAAGTCTTCTTGGCAATCGCGTGGCAGCGCCGCGAACGCCGGACGAGACGACGCTCGACCGGGTGCCGAATCTGCATCAGGGCGAAAACTATATCGCTCGCTTCACCGCGCCGGAATTTACTGCCCTCTGTCCAATCACCGGTCAGCCGGATTTCGCGCTGCTCGTGATCGACTACCTCCCCGGCACATGGCTCGTCGAATCGAAATCCCTAAAACTCTACCTCACGTCGTTTCGCAATCACGGCGCTTTCCACGAGGACTGCACCTTGCGGATCGGCAAGGATCTCGCCCTTTGCTTAGAGCCGCGCTGGCTGCGGATCGGCGGCTATTGGTATCCGCGCGGCGGCATTCCGATCGACGTGTTTTGGGCAACGGGGGAGCTGCCCACCGGCACCTGGGTGCCCGATCAAGGCGTGCCGCCCTATCGCGGAAGGGGCTGAGCGGAAGAAACCTTATCGAATGGTTCCAAGCTTTGCGACAAAAGAACCGTTCAAGCTAATGTTTTCAGCGTATGCCCCGTTCATGGCGTAACCGGAAATCCCTTGGGTTGTTGACGCGGAAGTTGCCGGTGACGGAGACGCGGAAGCTTCCCCGGTTATTGGGGCCTTTGCCGCGCAGGAAATCGAGCGCCGCATCTGCGAATTGTCCGCATGTGGCGTAGCGTTTGCTGGGCGTTGCATTCCTGTGCATAAGGCACCATAGCCGCTCGATCGGATTCATCATTCGGCAAGCTCATGAGCAGGCAATAGGGCGGGATGATCATTCGGCAAGCTCATGAGCAGCTTGATCCCAACCCTGGCCGGGCGAGCCATCCTTGCACGACCCACGGACTGTGATCAGGGAGGTGATGCTAGCGCGCATTGTCGAAAAAAACATGGACGGGTGCGAGCACGGAATAGTGCGCCGCGATCGATTGGCACGCCGGCCGGCGGACGGCGCGGCGCATTCTGGCGATTGCCATGGGGCTTTATGGGCATTCGCGGCCGGTGGCGGCGCAAGCCCGCGGCATGGACCGGAAGACGCTGCGCGACTGGGCGAAGCCAGCCAAAGGTTCCAGCTGGCGCAGCCAGTTGGAATGGCTGGCGGAGGGTATTCGCGCCAACGCCGGCGGTTGGGCGGGGCTCGCGGACCGGCCCCGGCCTTTGCGCGGGCCGCGTAGAAAAATGTGCGCTTATTTATGATTTGGTTGATAGCATGGCGTTTGCGTCAAACCATGCAAAAATCACGTAATCCCAAGAGCAGGTTCGATTTCGCGAACGCGTTCTTTGGCCGGCTTGCCATTAAGCTAAAATAAAAGCTAAATTGCTAAGGCAATCTGGAGATAAGGCGGATCATGGCAAAAAAATTAAGCGAGGATGACCGCGCTTTATTGCTGGCCGAATTCGAGCGTCTGAGTCAGGAGCATCGCGACCTCGATGCTGCGATCGAGGCGTTGCTCCATCTTGGTGCCGGCGACCGCCTGCAAATCCAGAGGCTCAAGAAGCGAAAACTCGCGTTGCGCGACCGTCTGGCATTTCTCGAAGATCAGCTTACGCCGGACATCATTGCCTGAGCGCGTGGCCGCCAGGCTACAAGCATCGGCTTGTTTCGACGACCATTTCGAACGCGCGCACAGGTTAGCGAACAATTACCTTGCGCCCACGAGAATTTGGCGCGAACAACAATTTGGTGCCCAGGAGAGGATTGTCCGCACAACGCAAAAAAACCAGCAAAATCAAGATGTTCAGAACCGCCTCTCCTAACCGTGTGTACCACCCTTATGTGCCATTTTCA
>QHBR01000090.1 GCA_003244015.1 Hyphomicrobiales bacterium
ATATTTTTCGAGGTGCCCGTTAGTCATTGAGCAGATAATAGTATATTGGCGTTATTGACGCCGGCGGCGGCGGCACAATGCCAACGTCCTTGGGGCCCCCCACCGCGACCGTGGCCGCCACCGTGTTGCTGGCCGTGTCGATCACCGAGACATTGTTGGAGAACAGATTCGCCACATAGGCGTGCTTCCCGTCCGGGGTGATGGCTACCCCCCTGTGCTCGCCCCCCACCGGGACCGTGGGCCATCATCATGTTGGTGGCCGTGTCGATCACCGCAACAGTGCCCAAGCCCGCATTCGTGACATAGGCGTGTTTCCCGTCCGGGGTGATGGCGACCCCCATGGTATTAGGCTCGAGTGGACCATTCCCAAGCGTGAGCGTGGTCACCAACATGTTGGTGGCGGTGTCGATCACCTTGACAGTGCTGTCCAAGAAATTCGTCAAATAGGCGCGTTTCCCGTCTACGATGCCACTCGTGACATAAGCGTGTTTCCCATCCGGGGTAATGGCAATTCCAAAAGCGGCATCTACCGGGATCGGGGTCCCCACCACCATGTTGCTGGCCGTGTCGATCACCGAGACAGTGACAGGGCGAGAACCGCCGAAATTCCTATTAGGCGCGTTTCCCATCCGGGGTGACGGCGACCCCAAAGGGGGCAGCCCCCACCGTGACCGTGGCCATCACCATGTTGGTGGCGGTGTCGATCACCGAAACGTTGTTGGACTCACTATTCGTGACGTAGACGTGTTTCCCATCCGGCGTGACGGCAACCCCGAAGGGCAAATTCCCCACCGGGACCGTGGCCACCACCGTTGGCGGGTTGCTGGCCGTGTCGATCACCGTGACAGTATTGGCTTCCGCCGTGACATAGGCGAAGGGCGCCGCCTCCGCTGGCGTGGCGCCGAAAGCTAGAACCAGCGCCAGCGCGGCCCATAAGGCCACAAAACCCCGCGCCGAGGAGGAGCGTCTTCTATTACTATTGTTGCAATGCATCATAACTATCCTCCCATTACGATGCCTTATCATCGGCCGCCGGCCGTGTCGCAAATCTCGCCTCGCCCGGATTGATTGTCACGAAACCGCTGCCTCCGCGCCCCCTGTTCAGGGGGTGCCTGGAGACGGACGGCGTTGGCGGCGAATGACCGGCACGATAGCCGCGTCCGTTTCACCGCGCCCTTGCCGTCCTTGTCAATTACGCCGCCGCCCCGCGCAACCGAGGGCGGCTCACGCTTTTCCGCGCAATCGTACCGGTATTCCGTGCATTCTTACCGGTCTCAAGCCGCAGGTTGTATGAGGCCTTGTAAGGTTTCCGGCCCAAATCGTACCAAAATGTTTCACGTGAAACATTTTGGTACGATCCGCGCGCAAAATCGGACAAAAAACCCCAGGTGAAAAAGCCTTCTGTAATCTGGTTGATTCAATTGTCGATTTGCCTCTGCCTTGCTCTTGTCAGAGCTGGCCAGGCAGGCGACAAGCCCGCATGCTCCACATCAACGACATCACTCTCAGGCTCGGGCCGCAGCTTCTTTTCGACAAGGCGACCGCCGCCCTTCCTGGGACTGCACGCGCAGGCTTCGTCGGCCGCAACGGCGCCGGAAAGTCGACGCTGTTCAAAATGATCGCGGGCGAACTTGCGCCGGACGCGGGTGCCATATCGCTCCCCCGTGCAACGCGCCTTGGCCTGGTCGAGCAGGAGGCGCCGGGCGGGACGCGAAGCTTGATCGATTTCGTTCTTGCCGCCGATCTCGAACGCGCGCGTCTAATGGCCGAAGCCGAGACCGCGGCCGATCCGGCCCGCATCGGCGAGATTCAAACGCGCCTCGTCGATATTTCGGCGCATGCGGCGCCCGCGCGGGCAGCGAGCATTTTGGCGGGTCTTGGCTTCGATGAAACAGCGCAACAACGGCCGCTTGACGAATTTTCCGGCGGCTGGCGGATGCGCGTCGCGCTCGGCGCCGTTTTGTTTTCGAGTCCGGATCTTTTGCTTCTCGACGAGCCGACCAATTATCTCGATCTCGAAGGCACACTTTGGCTGATCGATTATCTCAAGCGCTATCCGGCAACTGTCCTTGTCATCAGCCACGACCGCGATTTGCTCGATGCCGTTTGCGATAATATCCTGCATCTCGACCAAGCCAAGCTCACCCTTTGGCGCGGCAATTATTCGAGTTTTGAGCGGCAGCGGCGCGAACGGCAAGCGATCCAGCTCAAACAGAAAAAGAAACAAGACGACCGGCGCAAGCACCTCCAGTCTTTCGTCGATCGCTTCCGCGCCAAGGCGACAAAAGCGGCGCAAGCGCAGTCGCGCCTGAAAATGCTCGCCAAGATGGAACCCGTGATGGCCATCGTCGACGGTCAAGTCCTGCCTTTCCATTTGCCCTCGCCGAAGAAATCTTTGAGTTCGCCGCTTGTCGCGATGGAGGATGCGAGCGCGGGCTACGGCGCGGAGCCGGTGTTGCGGCGGCTCTCGCTCACTATTTCGGACGACGACCGGATCGGCCTTCTCGGCGCCAACGGCAATGGCAAATCGACGTTGGCGAAGCTTGTCGCCGGAAGGCTGAAAGCACAAGGCGGCAGTATCCGCCGCTCGGCGAAACTGGAGGCGGGATTCTTTGCCCAGCATCAGATCGACGATCTCGACCCGAAGGCAACCCCCTGTCAATGCGTTGCCTTGCTCATGCGCGAGGCGCCCGAGGCAAGGATTCGCGCAAAATGCGCGCAGCTCGGCTTTCCGAATGTAAAGGCGGACACGACGGCGGCGCAATTGTCCGGGGGCGAAAAAGCCCGGCTTCTCTTGGGACTGGCAAGCTTCAACGGACCCCACCTGTTAATTCTCGACGAGCCGGCCAATCATCTCGACATAGATAGCCGCGCCGCCTTGATCGAGGCGATCAACGACTATCGGGGCGCGGTCATTTTGGTGTCGCACGACAAGTATCTCCTCGACGCCTGCGCCGACCGCCTCTGGCTCGTGGAAGCAGGCATGGTCAAACCGTTTGACGGCGACATCGACGATTACAACGAATATGTCCTCGCGCGAGCCGGCGGCGGCAATGGCAGGCAAATGAAGCAGGCCCGCGGCGCAGCCGGGCAAGCGGCTCCGGACCGCGATGAGAACCCGCGCGCCGCAAAAAACGCGGCCCTGTTGGACAAGCGCATTGCGGCGGTCGAGGCAAAGATGCGCAAGTTTCACGATCTCGTTTCGCGCATCGACAAGGCGCTCGCGGAGCCGGCGGTCTTCATCGAGGATCGGGCCAAGGCGGCGCTTTTATCCTCCCAGCGCGGCGAACTCGAGCGAATGCTCGTTGCCGCCGAAGAAGAATGGCTACGCCTTGCTGGCGATCTCGACGCGGCGCGGATCGAATAACCTGCTTGGTCAGCGATCGCCGGGGACGGTCCGGTTTCTAAACCGGCGGTCCGCTGGCGACGGCAACCAACGCGGGCCAGCCAACGGAAAGTTAGCGCCACAGTTCGATCATTTTCCAGAGCCCCAAGGCAAACAGAAGCAACAGCGATAGCAAAACCAGAAACGCGAGAATTCTGGTTTTTAGCGGAAATGTCCGCATTTGCGGGCGAACAGCTTCCGCTCCGCTCGCGGGCGGCGCCGGCGGCCAGTCAAGCGCGCCCCGCCAGAAACAAACCGCCGCGGCTATCGTGCCGGTATCGCTGATCGATAACAGGCAGCCGGGATAGGTTGGCCTGCCTTCCTCATCGAAGCCAATTTCGACGCTTCCAGGCCCATCCGGCGAGTCACTCGCCGCACCGGATTTGATGATGGCGCGCTTGGCCGCGTGGAGACCTTGAAACGCCGCCTTTACCGCGGGCTGCTTGATACAATAGGCAATCTCCGATGGCGTGAAATTGGCGCGGTAGAACTCGTGGAGCGCATGGTCCTCGGCGTCTGGAAGAGCCGCGATATTTTCAATTTCGAGGCCCAATCCTTTCGACCCATGCAATCCGGGGCCCGCGCTTCCGGGTCTACTCCCATCGGCCGCGACAGGCGTGATTTGCACGAGCGCGCTCTTGCCCTCCAAGAGACTGGCGATCGTGAAGCGGGCCTGATTCGTCACGGGGCCTCCAAATGCTTGTCGCCGGACTAGCTCTTGCGGCGTGCCCCCAAGCATTAGCGCATGGCACAGGGGAAGGCAAAGCCAAGCGCCAGGCCATCCCCTATCCAGAGAGCCCGCACCCTTTCACGATCACCCGCTAGAAAGTGACCTTCACGCCGCCATAGAACGAGATCGGCTGCAGGGGCGTGACGTTGCGCGGATCGTTGGTGAAGGGGATCGGCGACGCAAGCTGGGCATCGGTGCCGGTATTGAAGAACGCGCCATAGGTCGCGTTTCTATTGTTGAAGATATTATTGATGAGTCCAAAAAACTGAATGTGCTCGTCCATCTGATAGGAAGCATGGAGGTTTGCGACCCAATAGAGCGGCAGCTTGGGGTTTTGGTTGGCGTCGTCGCCGACAAAATATTGGGCGCCGGCGATGAGCACATCGGCGCCGAGCTTGAATCTTGGCGTGCACGCATAATCGCCGCCGAATTTTACCAGGTGGCGCGGAATGCCGGGGATATGGTCGCCTGGCATCACGAATACGTTTCCACCCACATTGAAAGGATTGTTTGGCGAGGCCAGGGGTTTGGCGAATTGGTAGGTCGCGTCGACGAAGGCGTAGTTCGCGTAGGCCGAGAGATCGCCATAGTGAAAGCCCGCCTCGGCCTCGACGCCCTGGCGCAGGGATGACGGCACGTTGGCGAAAAAGCCCAATCCGGTAACCGGGCTGGCGAGCGAAACGATGTCGTTGGTGCTTGCGGTGCGGAAGAAGCCGGCTTTCCAATCGATGGCGCCTGTATCAAATATGGCCTGCGCCCCACGCAGTCCCGCCTCAAAAGTGTGCGCCACGACTTGCTTCAAAGGCGGATCGGAAACCAGCGAATTTTCAAGAAGGCACGGCCGGTTTGGATCAGCGCAATCGAGTTCGAGCGGCGTCGGCGCGCGGTTCGCCTCGGAGTAGCCGCCGTAGACGGCGACGGTGGGCAGGATTTTGTAGGCCAGGCCGGCCACCGGATTGATCCGCGAGAAAGTGTCGTTGATATTGAGTTCCGGCGCCTGGCCCGTGGCATCCTCGGTGACAATCTGCGCGATATTGAGCCGGGCGCCGGCGGTCAGGGCGAGTTCTGGCGTAATGTTAAAGGTGTCAAGTGTGTAGACACCATAATATGTCGTATTGCCGGTGAGAAAGGTTGGCACTTTGCCGATTCCTCCCAAGGTCCCGATGATGTCGCCCGAGCCTGGGAAGGCGCCATTGCCGATGAACAAATCGGGGAAGATGGCGCCAAGCTGGCTCTTGGCGCTGAAACTGAGCAGGCTGCGGTCGACACTGGCGCCAAATGCGAAGTAATTCTGGTGCCCGAAGTATGTGTCGTTATTGGTAGCTTGAAGAGCCATGCCGAAGGTCGTCGCATGGATGGAGGTGCGATCGATGGTCCCGTAAATCGCGCTCGGCGAGAATGGTATCGGCTTGCCGCTCTGATCCAGAATGACGAAGGCATTTCCATCGGTCACGTTGGGAAAATTGCCGCTGTTAAGGCAAACGGACTTAGCAAATTTTGGATCGATGGGAAAACCATTGTCCGCGCAATCCAGAAAATCCCCGTCATTGGCATCGGTATGGCGCTGCTCGAAAGTACGAATGTAGAAATTGCTTGCGATCGACCATTGCGGAGTTATGTCGAATTTGCCGGTGAAGGCGACGGTGCCAGCTTCGTTCAGCGTTGTCTGCGGATTGGTGAACACGGCGCTTTCGTTTTGGTCGAGCAGGAGGACTGGCGTAGGGCCGATGACGCCGAGCGAATTGCGGGCGCCCGAAGCGATGAAGTGGAGTTCGTTGCCAGGCGTCCGATAGCCGAGATCGCCGTAGAGTCGGAACAGCGTGGAAGGCGAGAAAAAGCGCCAGCCGCCGTCCCGAGTCGCGTCGCCCGTCACGTAGAGACTGTAATCGTCGATCTGCTTGCCATATTCGAACATCCCGCTGACGCGGCCGTAAGACCCGCCCATGATTTGGGTTGTGAACCCCTGCCAGAGGAACCCATTCTTCATCTGCAGGCTGACCGCGCCGCCGAGGGCGTTGAGGCCGAAGACCGGATTGTTCGTGAATATGTCGGCGCGGTAGATCGCTTGCGGGGGGATAAGATCCCAGTTGACTGTGTCGCCGAAAACCTCGTTGACGCGGATGCCGTTCTGATAGACGGCGAGGCCTTGCGGGGTGCCCTGCCTCGGCGAGGCGACGAAGCCGCGATAGCGCAGATCCTGCGAGAAATCATTGCCGTTGATGTCAATGGCGACGGCGCCCGGGACTTGCTGTTGCAACGTGTCCGTCACGCTTTGCGAATTGGTGCGGGCGAAATCCTCGGCCGGAACGGTTTGCACCAGGGCCGGGATATTGTCGCGATTTTCGCCCCCGCCCGGCAGGGGCGAGGTCGCGATCACGTCCACTTCTGGCAGCTCAATCGCCGCACCAGGCGCGGCGGCCTGCGCGAAGCCCCGCGCCATTCCCGACAGCCAAAGTGCCGCGCCAAGCAACGGAATGCACGAAAAACCATATGCCCGCCGCATGATGTCTCGCCTATAATCCAGACGTTTCTTGGTCTGCCAGAAATGACAAAAGACTAGATTTCCAGTATTCGGCCGGCAAGAGGCTTTTTGGATAATTGTGCGAATTGGTTCGTGACTGTTGCACGGATGCACTTGCAAGACTCCTTATCACGTCTAAAATAGTCCATCTTCGAATATCGAAAAGTTCATTACCAAGCCTGTGGGCATCTCGAAAAATACCC
>QHBR01000357.1 GCA_003244015.1 Hyphomicrobiales bacterium
GGTATTTTTCGAGATGCCCTTCAATGGTTTGCACCTATTGATTGGAGCCAATGCCACACTGGGGTTATTAAGCCGGCATTCCCCATATGTGGACGGCCCCTCTTTGCAAGGCGTTTTGCAGTGCTCTGATCAGATCGCTTGCGTCCATATGTCCGGCCTTCGAGTGCGTTCGCACATGAACGCTGGCCAAGATGGTTTCCGCGACAAGAGTTCCAAACAGATGGGCGACCTCATAGAGGGTCACTGGAGAATGCGGAGTATCTTCTCATCTTGGATCGATCGATCACCCCATCTGCTCGTTGCCTCGCAAGTTCTGGCATTGGCTCAGCACGGTTGCAGGTGAGTTGCCCCCCGTGTCTGGCTGATCTCTATTCGCCGCTCGCCACCGCGGCGGGCGTATTGAGGGTTTATGTTGTCTCAATCGCCGTTCGAGCCAATAATTTCAAGTTCGCGAGCGGAAAAGCCGCCGCCCGCCCGATGAAAATTCCGCTTTACGGCACCCCAACCGGCTCTATTCTTAGGCAACTTTTGGAAGACAAGGCATGAGTTTCGACGTGGAAAGCGCGGCGGGCCTAACCGCGGCTTCGCGAAAAATCCTTGATCGCCTCGAAGCGATTTCCGGCGCCAGGCACGTCATCGCCGATCCGCCCGGCATGGAAGGATTTTTGCGCGAGCCGCGCGATCGCTTTCACGGGCTTGCGCTTTGCGTGGTGCGGCCCGGCTCGACGCGAGAAATCGCGGAAGTGCTGAAACTTTGCCATGAGACGTCTACCCCGGTGGTCCCGCAAGGCGGCAATACGGGACTCGTTGGCGGTCAGGTTCCCGGCGCGGACGGGGACGCGATCGTGCTCTCGCTTGGCCGCATGACGGCGCTGCGCGAGATCGATCTCGCCTCGAATACGATGACCGTGGACGCCGGCATGGTTCTCGCTGAGGCGCAAGAGCACGCCGGCCGCGCGGACCGGCTGTTTCCGCTGTCGCTAGCGGCCGAGGGCTCATGCACCATCGGCGGCAATCTTGCGACAAATGCCGGCGGCACGAATGTGATCGCCTACGGCAACGCGCGGGATCTCGTGCTTGGACTCGAAGTTGTCCTTGCCGGCGGACGGATCCTTTCGGACTTGTCGAAGCTCAAGAAAAACAACACCGGCTATGATCTAAAAAACCTTTTTATAGGTTCGGAAGGCACCCTTGGGATCATCACCGCGGCGGTCCTAAAACTCTATCCAAAACCCCGCGCGATCGAGACAGCGTTCATTGGCCTTGCCTCGCCCCGCGCGGCGCTCGATTTGCTCGATCTCGCCCGCGACATGGCGGGCGGCGAAATCACCACCTTCGAACTGATCCCGCGCATCGGCTTGGATTTTGTCCTCGCGCATTTTGACGCGCGGGAGGTTTTGTCTAGCAAGCACCTGTGGTACGTGCTGCTCGAACTGAGTTCGCAAAGCGCCCAAGGGCTTGCGGAACGCTTGCTCGCGCTCCTCGAAGCTTTGAGCGAAAAACACATCATCGAGGATGCGGCGGTCGCCGCATCGCAGGATCAGCGGGAAAATTTCTGGAAGCTGCGCGAACTTTTGCCGGATGCTCAGCGCCATGAAGGCGGCTCGATCAAACATGACATCAGCGTTCCCAGCGCGGACATCCCGGCTTTTCTGGAAGACGCCGCGCGTGCCGTGATGGCAGCGATCCCGGGCGCGCGGCTCGTCGCCTTCGGCCATGCCGGCGATGGCAACATTCACTGCAATGTCTCGCAGCCCATCGGCGCGGACGCGCGAGCGTTTTTGGCCCGCTGGGACGAGATCAACGCCATCGTGCATGGCCTCGTGGTGGCGCGCAAAGGTTCGATTTCGGCCGAGCATGGGATCGGCCAATTGAAGCGCGATCTATTGCCGAAGGTAAAGGACAAGGTGGCGATGGAGGTCATGCGCGCGATCAAGCAATCCCTCGACCCAAAGAATATTCTCAACCCCGGCAAGGTGCTTTAGAGTCTGCTTCAAATGCCTGCCCAGAAGCCCTCATGCTGAGCGGAAGGAAGCCCGAGTTTCCATTGTGAGCAACGCGGTCCGCGAAGCGGACACAGTGGAAGCGGGCGACTGGAGAGAGGCACCGAAGGCGCCGTCTCGAAGCACGACGGCACCCTCCCGGCACGAAAGGAAACCATAATGCCGCTCACCTGTGTTTCTCTATTGAAAGGCAAGCCGCCCGAATATCGCCTGGCAATTCTCGACGGTCTCTATCAGGCGATGCGGGAGGCCTTTGACGTGCCGGAGGACGATCGTTTCATGACGATCGACGAATATGACAAAGGCAATTTTCGCTATGGCGAAAATTTTCTGGGGATCGCGCGCGACGACGATCTCGTGATCGTCCAAATCACCGTCAACAACACGCGCGGCCTCGAACAAAAGAAAGCCCTCTTCGCGCGCATCGCGGAGCTCCTGGCGAAGAACCCCGGCATCAGGCCGGAAAACATTTTTGTGAATCTTTTGGAAGTCCCGAAGGAAAACTGGTCGTTCGGCAACGGCATCGCGCAATATGCGTGAGTGGCACGGCTTCATTGCAGGGCCAAAAACCGGTATTGTGGATCGGGAGAATATGAGATGAACGAGAATGCCGGTTTCGATCTCGGGGACCACTTCGCCTCTTTCATCGAAGCGCAAATCGCGCAAGGCGGCTACGAGTCGGCGGCCGATGTCGTGCGCGCCGCGTTGCGGCTTCTGGATGAACAAGAAGTCAAGCTTGCGGCGCTGCGGGCCCCGCTCGTCGAGGGGGAGCCGAGCGGACAATCGACGCCATTCGATTTCGACGCTTTTGTTGCACGAAAGCGCGACAGCGAAACTCGTATCCGCTTTTGATCATCGCCTCGGCCCAGAGTTCGAGAGCCCCGGCCGCATTCAGCATCGCCTCGTTGAGCGTATCGCCCGCCGAGATACAGCCAGGCAAATCCGGGAACCAGACGCCGAAAACCTTGCCTTCTTCCTCTTCGAGGATGGCGGCGCTCGCGCGGCCCGGCGAAGTTTTTTAGAAGCCGCCCGCGCCTCAGCCGCTTGGCGGATGCAGGGGAGGCGTCGGCATGCTGCCCGCTCCCCAAATCAACGGCATGCCGCATCGGGTCACGGTTGCGATGCTTTGGAAATCCCCCGGGAGTCAGGTTCTCGGGCGGCCGGTAAATGCCGAAGTTTGGCCGAGACATCATTGTAAATACAAGATATTCAAATGAAAAGTTCCCCCGCGTCTGCTGGCGGACGCGGGGGAATCGGAGAAATTGGTTCGTTAACTCAATTGAATTTAAGGCGTAATTTCCCAGCACCTCAAAACCATTTGTCGCGACGGCGACCAGGAGTTTCCGGCAAGCCGCTTCGAGTGTCGAAATAAGGTGCGACTGGCTTTTCTCTCAGTCGCGTCCGAATAGTGGCGACGAAAGCGCCGGCGCGCATCCCCCAATTGGGGGGTAGACATATTTTTTTGATGCGGCCGAAAACAGCCTCCTTTGGCTGGTAGCGCGCCCCCGCCCGCGTCTAGCGCGTCCGCGTCGCCAGCGCCTCGCAGAGCACCCAAGAGACCGGAATTTGGGACGTCTGATGTTCGAGAAAGCGGCGCCGTAATCATTTACCGGCACGCCGTCATAGGGAGCGAGCTGAGAGCGGCGTTAACGGCGAAAGCGGAGCGTCCGGCGCGAGCCGGTTCGACGTAGCCGCGAAGGTGAGAGGAAGCGAAGCACTCCAGAGCCAGGGACGCGGCTTAGTAAAACCCGCCGGTCCCGGTTCCGACCAGCCGGTCCGCGTCGGGATCGACGGCCTGTGCCCGGGGCGTCGCATCGCCAATTGCATAGGAGTCGGGCGGCGCCGTGCCTGGCTTGAACGCCTCTTGGATGGCGCCCGGGGAACTCGCGCTCGTCCGGATTCCCGTTTTCGCGCTGACCCAGATCAGCTTGATGCCGGGCGGCGCCCGGAACGGAATGTCGGGTTTGCCGGCAAGCGCCATCTTCATAAAGTCGCGGAAGATCGGCGCCGTATAATGCGCGGCTTGCGCCGAATCGCCGAGCGAGCGCGGCTGATCGTACCCCATGAAGACGCCGACCGCGAGATCGGGCGAATAACCGATGAACCAAAGATCCTTGGCGTCGTTGGTCGTCCCGGTTTTGCCGGCGAGGTGCTTGCCGACTTCCTTGATCGCTTGGCCGGTGCCGCGCTGGATGACGCCTTCCATGATCGAGGTGATCTGATAGGCGGTGAGGGGATCGAGCACTTGCTCCCGTTTGTCGATGAGTCTCGGCTCTTCTTGATTTTGCCATGCCGGAGCGTCGCACCCCTCGCAGATTCGCTCGTCGTGCCGGTAGATCGTATGACCCCAGCGGTCCTGGATGCGGTCGATCAAGGTTTCCTTGATTCGCTTGCCGCCATTGGCGAGCATCGAATAGGCGGTGGTGAGGCGCATCAAGGTCGTTTCGCCGGAACCAAGCGACATCGCGAGGTAGGGCGGCAGATCGTCGTAGATACCGAAGCGCTTGGCATATTCGGCGATGAGCGGCATACCGACATCGCGGGCGAGCCGCACGGTCATCTGATTGATCGAATGTTCGACCCCATAGCGCAGGGTGTGGGGACCGCTCGACTTGCCCTCGAAGTTTTCCGGACGCCACACCCCAATACCCGGTCCCTGATCGATTTCTATGGGCTCGTCGAGAATGATGGAAGACGGCGTATAGCCATTGTCGAGTGCCGTCGCATAGACAAAAGGCTTGAACGAGGAACCCGGCTGGCGCATGGCCTGCGTCGCGCGATTGAACTCGGACTGTTCGAAGGAAAAACCGCCGGCCATGGCGAACACCCGGCCGGTGTAGGGGTCCATCACGACAATCGCGCCGCTGACTTCCGGGATTTGGCGCAGCCGGTACTGCTGAGGATTTCCCTCGATCGGCTCGACATAGATCACATCGCCCGGTCCCAGCGACGCGCGGGAGCCGCTACCGCGGGTCCAATGAAGTCCTGCGGCCGTAAGCGTGCCGGATTCGCGTTCGCGCTCGATCTCGCCGGATTTTTCCCGGTGGGGTTGCAAGCCGATCCGCGCGCCGGCATCGGTGGCATCGAGAACGACGGCGAGCCGCCAAGGTGCGACATCGCCCAAGGCCGGAATGTCGGCAAGCGGAATCCCCCAATCCTGGCTGATGTCGATGTGGCGCATGGGACCACGAAATCCATGCGCCTCGTCGTAGCGGACAAGGCCGTCGACCAGGGCGCGTCTCGCCATCAGCTGCATGTTCGGATCGAGCGTGCTGCGAACCGAAAGACCGCCTTCATAGAGTTTCTTTTCGCCGTAATGATCGCTGAGCTCGCGGCGGACCTCCTCGGCGAAAAAGCCGGCGGCGAAAGCATTGGGCGAAAGGATCCTGGGATTGACGCCGAGCCCCTCGGCCTTGGCGCTTTCGCCGTCCTGGCGCGAGACATAGCCATTCTCGACCATGCGGTCGATGACCCAATTGCGCCGCTCGATCGCCCGTTCGCGCTTCAAGAAGGGATGATAATTGTTCGGCGCCTTCGGCAAGGCGGCGAGATAGGCGGCTTGCGCGATCGTAAGCTCATGCACGGACTTGCCGTAGTAGTTCAGCGCCGCGGCGGCGACACCGTAATTCCCGAAGCCGAGATAGATTTCGTTGAGATAAAGCTCGAGAATCTTGTCCTTGGAATAGGCGCCCTCGATCCGGAACGAGAGAAGCATCTCCCGGATCTTGCGCTCGAAGGACCGCTCGTTCGTTAACAGAAAATTCTTGGCGACCTGCTGGGTGATGGTCGAGGCGCCTTGGACATGCTTGTCGCCTTGAAGGAACACGATAAGGGCGCGAACAATGCGTTCCGGATCGACGCCGGGGTGGGTGTAGAAATTCTTGTCCTCGGCGGAGATAAACGCATCCTTGACGAGGGCAGGGATGGCGGCGCCCGGAAGATAAAGACGCCGCTCGCGGGCATATTCGGCAATCAGCGATCCGTCGCTCGCATGGACCCGCGTCATCACCGGCGGTTCGTAATCCTTGAGCGTCGTATAATCCGGCAGGCCTCGTTCGAATTTCCAAACCAAAAGCCCCGCCGCGCAAGCCCCAATGACGAACACGATCGCGCCAGTCGCGAAAACGAAACCGAGGAAACGGGTTATTTGCCGCACGCGACCTGGCCTTTTGAATTCCGGAAACTCTTTCCGGGTGACATCAATACTACAGCGGAAATACTACAGCGGATCTAAAAACAATACCGGCGCTCGACGGCGGCCGCGCATCTATAAGGCCACGTGAATCCAAGCCAAATAAAGGCGTGGATATGCGAATATCCCGGCCGGATCGCCGTGCCCGCCCGGCGGATGCCGGAGTTTTGGAGTAGCGGCGGNNAGGCGGGTGACTTCTTATCGCCAAACGCCGTTAATCGCCCGCTGCCGGCTTTGCCGTCTTCTCCGTGTGCGGCGCTTTTGTGTTGAAAATTTGTCGAATGAAGCGGCGCCGTACGCTTCGAATAATGAAGCGCACCGGTCAGCGGCGGCAAAATCGCCTGCACCAACGGTCGCAAGGAGACGCCATTGATTTCGATCCGGATTTTGCTCTTCGCTGCCAAATTTTTTTGGAATTCACGGCCCGGCGGTCGGTATTTTTCCAACCGGCACCTGATCGCGATCGCTCTTCATCACGGTTGCGCCGCTCTCCCGCGCCGCGAAGAAAGCTTCGATTGCCTGCGCGACTTGGCTCGATGCCTTGTCGCGCCATTGCGCCGAAGCGAGCGCCAGTCCGTCTTTTTCGTTGGAAAGATAGCCGAGTTCCAAAAGGACGGACGGAACGTCGGGCGCCTTCAGAACACGAAACCCGGCCGAACGCCGTGGATTTTTGTTAAGCCGCCCCGCGAATCGCCAGTAGTTCACCAAAGTGTGCGCGAAGAAATGGCTGTAGGCGCGAGTCTCCCGCCGCGTCAAATCGAACAAAATTCCGGACACGTCGCTGGCGTCCTCGGTTTTGTCCAGTCCGGCCGCCGCGTCGGACTGGTTCTCTTTTTCGGCCACGCGCGCGGCTTCGGCGTCCGAGGCGTGATCCGATACCGTGTAGACGGTCGCGCCGGAAACGTCGGCCGCAGTCGACAAAGTGTCGGCGTGAATCGAGACAAACAGGGCCGCATTTCCGTCGCGCGCCATCCGCACACGTTCGGACAGAGGAACGAAGCTGTCGTCGTCACGCGTCATGACGACCTTGAAACGGCCGTCCGCATCGAGTTTGGCCGCGACCGCCTTGGCGAAATCGAACACCAGCTCCTTTTCGATGAGGCCTTTCACCATGGCGCCTCGGTCGATTCCGCCATGGCCAGGATCGATCATAATGACCGGCTTCGCCGATTCCGGCTCGGGCTTTTGGGTCTTCTTGGGTTGCGCCAGCGCCGCCAATTGGATCCGCGCTCTTTGCACGGCGGCCTCGAAACCCCGGCGATCCGTTTTCGCTAGCTCGATGACGAGGCGTGGGTGGCCGTCGCCATCCAATTTATCGCAAGCCGCCCGCAAGACCAGCGCAGGGGCGCCAAGATCGATGACAATACGCGACTTTCCTGGCGCGAGCTGGCCGAATCGAAAAGAGGCGATGAGGCCGGTTTTCCGAGGCAGCGGGTATGCCGCTTTGCCGGTCTCCGGGTCCAGCGCAAAATCGGTTTGCGGCAAATCGACGATGACCCGATCGGGATCGGCAAGGACAAAGGCCGTGGCGTTAAGGGGCGCGGATAGTTCGAATACGAGCTTGGCGCGATCGCCGCTCTGCTCGATCCTCGCCGCATTGGCGGCCGGACGCTCGCCCGGCCCGGGCTGAACCGTCGCGGCATCCGCGCGCAAGCCAAGGTATCGCCCGGCCGGAGGCAGAAGCGTCAGCCAACCGGCGGCGAGGACCACCGTACCCGCCCCGAGCGCCATGGCGGTTGCCGCGCCAACGGCTTTGCAAAAAAAAGCGCGCTCCGCCATCGATTCGCCCCGGGTTTGCCTTTCGAGCCGCCGTGAGGGCCGCTGTTCCTAAATTCCAATGCCGCGGCCACGGCGTTTTCGCGACGCGTGAACCTGGCTGTGTTTAGGATCAACGAGGTTAACGAGTCATGATCATGCCAGAAACCCAACGCGAAAACCGTCACCGCGCGGACACGGTTCAAAGGAAAACTTGCCAAACAGTCCAGAAACCCGATATGTATAACAATTCTTTTCCGGGCCCGGAAATTTGCGAATCATGGCCGCGGGAATTTCCAGCGTTGCGCGGCCTATTGGTTGCGCCGCCTATTGTTGGGATTTTTAGGTGGTGGCGTCGCGATGGGAAAGCCGGAGCTGGAACAAAGGTGCTTCTGGCGCTCCCGGAACTAGGGCTTCGCCGAGGCGCTGCCTGCCAGGACTGATGTTTGGACGGTTCCCATTTAGCGGCGCCGTTCCCGATAGGTAACGAGGATATGACCTGTCCCGCAATGGGGCTATTAGCGGCCGTCGATCAATTGGGTTATAGCATCCTCGCGGTTGCGCGGCCGGTTGCGGTTGTTGCATCCAAAGGCGTGATTACCGAGTTCATGCGTTGCTATCGCCGCCCGCACGAAAGCCGCCGGACCGGTCTAACCCATGACGGTGCGGCGCGTCCCAATTTGAACCGTGGCGGAACGCCGGGCGGCGGCGGGGCTTGCCGCCCCACACCTCCTTTTACGCACTCACCCTCCCATCCATTGCGCGATGCGGCCTTGCGCCGGCCACGCCTAGCCCCAGCGTCCGGTTTGCGGACCTTGGCCGGCGGCACTGCCCCTTTGCGCGTCGCGCCTGAACGAGTTTCACATGGCCAACAAAATGCTAATCGATGCGTCTCACCCCGAAGAAACCAGAGTGGTCGTCCTTCGCGGTAACCGGGTCGAGGAATTCGATTTCGAATCCGCCAGCAAGAAGCAGCTTCGCGGCAATATCTATCTCGCCAAGGTCATGCGGGTCGAGCCTTCGCTTCAGGCCGCCTTTGTCGACTACGGCGGCAACCGGCATGGTTTTCTCGCTTTCTCGGAAATCCACCCTGATTATTATCAGATTCCCGTCGCCGACCGTCAGGCCCTGATCGAGGAAGAGGCGAGGGCTCAACGCGACGATGAAGAAGACGTTTCCCGGCCACAGCGCCGCAGCCGCCGCTACCGGCGTGGCGATCGCAATGGCAACCCGGCCGAGAAACGGCGCGGCGCGGACCCAACACTGTCTGAAACACTCGCCGAGGCCTATTCCGGCGAAGCCGGGGACGCGGAAGATCCTGCCCGCCCGGAGGCGGAAAGCGAAGAGGCACGAATGGAGCCGTTCGAGGGAGAACGCCCCGCCGGGGCTCGCTCCCTGGCCCCGCCGGAAGAATCCGCCGGCACACATGCCGAAGGCGTCATGGCACAGGCAGACTCCATCCCTGAATCCCGGCCGCCGGATCGCGCCGGTGAAGCACCCCTCGTTAATGAACCCGCTGAATCCGCAGTTGTCCTCGCGGGGAACGACACCGGCCCGGCCTTGAAACCGGAACATTCAGAAACGGCCTTTGCGAGCGAGGGCGCCTTGCCAACAAACGCGGCCACGCCGGAGCCTGGCAAGCCCGGTGACTATACCGGCGATGAAGGCGAGGACGAAGCGGCCGAAATCGAACAGCTCGGCGGCGATGCGATGGAAGAGATGCCGGTTCGCCCGTACCGCCAGCGCAAGCAGTATAAAATCCAGGAGGTCATCAAACGCCGCCAAGTTCTCCTCGTGCAGGTCGTCAAGGAGGAGCGCGGCAACAAAGGAGCGGCGCTCACGACCTATCTGTCGCTCGCCGGGCGCTATTCGGTTTTGATGCCGAATACCGCGCGGGGCGGCGGCATCTCGCGCAAGATCACCGACTCGACCGACCGCCAGAGGCTTAAATCCATTGCTCAGGAGCTTGAAGTTCCGGAAGGCATGGGGGTCATTGTCCGCACCGCCGGCGCCGCACGCACCAAGGCCGAGGTCAAGCGCGATTTCGAGTATCTGCTGCGAATGTGGGAAACGGTGCGCGAAACCACTTTGCAATCCAGTGCCCCGACGCTGGTTTACGAAGAGGGATCGCTGATCAAGCGGTCGATCCGCGACCTTTATAATAAGGACATAGACGAGATCGTGGTCGCGGGGGAAGACGCCTATCGCGAGGCCAAGGAATTCATGCGCTTGCTGCTGCCGAGCCATGCCAAAATGGTCCAGCCCTATCGCGATCCGCAGCCTATGTTCGCGAAGTCCGGTGCCGAAACGCAGCTCGACGCCATGTTCTCGAACCAGGTAACCTTGAAGTCGGGCGGCTATATCGTCATCAATCAAACCGAGGCCTTGGTCGCAATCGACGTCAACTCCGGCCGCTCCACCCGCGAACATAATATCGAGGATACCGCGCTTCGGACCAATCTCGAAGCCGCCGACGAGACCAGCCGCCAGCTGCGTCTGCGCGATCTTGCCGGTCTCATCGTCATCGATTTCATCGACATGGAAGAGAATCGCAACAACCGCGCCGTCGAACGCCGCCTGAAGGATGCCCTCAAAAACGACCGGGCCCGTATCCAGATCGGCCGGATGTCGCATTTCGGTCTCCTGGAGATGTCGCGCCAGCGCATGCGCACCGGGGTCATCGAGGGCTCGACCGTGGTCTGTCCGCATTGCGCAGGCGCGGGGATGATTCGCTCGACGGCGTCGATCGCCCTGCATGTCCTGCGCGTTCTGGAAGATGCCCTAATCAAGAATTCGAGTTATGACCTCACCGTCAACACGAGGACAGCCGCCGCGCTTTATATCCTCAATCAGAAACGCGCCCATTTGCGCAATTTGGAAAAGCGGTTTGGCGCGTCATTGACGATCGCCGCGGACGACGGTGTGACCGGGACGAATTATTACGCGCTGGAACGCGGCGAGCCCGCGGCGGGGGCGAAAGAGATTCCCGCTTTTGCGCCTGAAGAAGCGGCGCGCGCGGCGATCGCCGATAGTTTCTTAGATGAACCGGCCGATACCGAAGAGGGGCTGCCCGAGGCCGGTCCGGTGGAAGAGACGCGGGATGGCGGCGCTGAACCCAGCGATAGCGAAAACGAGGCCGATGGCAGGCAAAAGCGCAGACGCAGACGCAGACGTGGCCGTGGCAGCGACCGCGAAGGCTCCGGAATAGCCGCCAACGCGCCACAGCCGCCGGACGATGCATTGGAAGCCATGGCCCAGATCGGCGGACTGCGGCGAAGCGTGGCCCTTGAAAGCGAAGCCAAAACCGAAGAGGTGCCTTTCCCCGGCAACGATGAATCCGAAGCAAGTCATCGAGACGGGCGCCGACGTTCGCGCCCTGGCGGGCGTGCTCCCCGCGAAACTTCCGCAAACCTCGCTGCCGGGCCCGCCGATGCCGCTCAGCTCGAATTCCAGCCCGAACCCGACGCCTTGGGCGGCGGTATGAGCGAAGAGAGCGCCGGAAAGACGGGGCGCGGCCGGCGGGCGTCGCGCGTGCCCCGCGCTGGCCGTGGCCGCGAGGCTGCCGTCGCGCCAAACGCCGCATCGGCTTTCGCCACGGATGACCGGCAGGTTCAAGCGCCGGCGGTTGCGCCGCAAC
>QHBR01000151.1 GCA_003244015.1 Hyphomicrobiales bacterium
GTCACCGGACAGACTCTTAGGGATCTCGTCGGGCCGGCAATGGGACGAGATCATCCCTTTCTTTGTAAGAACCACTTGGTTTGATGACCATGATCAGCTTCGGGTAAGGCTTTCGATGAAACTAGTTTGCAACCTATTGAAACAGCGTCTTTCATTTTTCGTCATCCTGCGAAACCTTATCAAGGACCGCACGCTAGGTTTCGGCGCGGGAGAAGAATCATGTTCCACGCGGGGACGCGCGCAGATATTATCCGGAGCAAAAGCCTGTGGGTGACCTTATTGCTTTCAAACCAGCGAGAATCGGCGTGCCCTTGAGGGCCGCTCCGATCGGCCACGGTACGGTCGTCTTTTTCACCGGTGTTCGGCAAGAACGCCATAAAGACGAGGACAGCGAAACAAAACGCGCGCGCCGCGTTTCGGGAAGGCGATCGGGGAAAAGCGGCGGCAAGCCGGGCGGCCGCCCGCAAAAATAAGGCAGTGCGCGCGGGTAGCCTACGGTGCGGTCAAGCAAGACCGCCGGCTCGCGTTCGAGCAGGTTCGACGATTCGCTTTCAATTTTGCGCGACTTGCTCGACCGCACAGACGACCGACTTGACGCGCTCTTCCGCATCTGCCCTGTCGCTCTGATAGACGGCCAGGGCGCTGACGATCACAAATCCTTGCGGTTCGGGCGCAACGAGCCGCAGATCTTGCGATGGATCTTCTTCGTCGTCCTCGGCCTCGACGATTTCCAACTCTGCGGCGGTTAGTACGACGACGTCGATCTTGCCTTGTTGCGCCGCACGGTCCGTCATCGAATAAAAGACCTGTCCGGCGGAAGTGCGAAACGAAAATGTGAGAAGCTTGCCGCCTTCGACATCCGCGTGCAAGCGCAAACCGCCTTGCGAGAGGTCGAAGGGACAAACGGATTGGACCATCGCGGGATCCGCGAAAGGCATGACTTGTTTATTGGCGCCGGCCGCTGGTAAAAGCGTCAACTGGCCGGGTCTCGCCAGCTCCGAAATCCGCGCAGATGTATCTTTCGCCGCTATTTCCGGCAGCGCGAAAATGGCGGCGATGTGCGTAATTCCGGCACTAGCCAGAACGCCAAGGAGCCAGAGAAGCGCCGCGAGGAGGCGATCAATCTGGTTCATTCGCAACGGCTCTTAACGAGGCCCGGCATACTCGCGGCGTCGAGAGCCGTGGCGGGGGCACCGAGTTCGCTATCGTAGAGACGCAAAACGAGAATGAATTTCGAGGTGCCGCCTATCGGCAGCCAATTACCCGGCCGGGCATGGCGAGAGAGGGTGATTTCGAATTGGCCGTCGCTCGCGCGGAGAACCTCGCTTGAGGTAAATCCTTGCCGGCCCGCTGTGTTGGCGATCGGGGCGCCCGCTGGCGAGAGCAGCGTCAATGTCCAATAGCGGGCAGAAGGTATTTCGCCCTTCAATACATAATCGCAGGCCGGGTCGAATTCGGCGCCGTTGCTGTCGCCATGGGCGACGAAGCTCATTCCTTCCGATTCGCTCAAGGACATTTCGCCCGAATAGGCAAGAATGGCGCGGGTGTAGGGATCGGTATCCGAAGTCCCGTTGCGCGGCCAGCCGGTCCATGGACCCGCGGCGACGGCCCCAAAGCCCTTTCCGCGCTCGACCACGACGATGGTAACGAATAGTCCGAGAAGAACGCCAATGCAGCCGGCCAACAGGAATTTGCCTAGAATTGTGCCGTGCGCCGGGTAGCTTCTTTTCATCGCAATGGCCGTGCCGCGGAGGCTCATCCGCCGCCCCCGGCCGTAGCGTTGCCCGCCGGCGCTTGGATGCCCCGTCTGGTTCCGCCGCCGGCAAGACCGTTCGCGGCGATGCCTGCGTCCCCGCGCCGTTTTTGCATGTTCGTCATCGCGGCTTCGATGACGGCGAGGGCCGTAGCGGTGGCCGCCGGCAAACTGGCTGGCCGGCGTGGCGCTTCGGCGGAAGCGGTCCCGGCGGCCGGTGGCGGTACCCCCGCCGGGGCCGGCCTGCCGGGCAAAGGCTTCAATTCAATGCCCTGATGCGCGTATTCCATGACCTCGTGCCAGGTTTGCGCGGGCAGTGTGCCGCCGGTCATATTGTCCATCGGCGTATCGTCGTCGTTGCCAAACCAGATCGCGCCGGCATAATTGCCTGTGTAGCCGATGAACCAGGCGTCCTTGTAGCCGTTTGTCGTGCCGGTTTTTCCGGCGGTCTCGATATTGTCGAGCTGCGCCCGGCGTCCAGTGCCGGCCAGGACGACCTGCATCATCATCGAAACCATCGTCTCGATCGTGCTTCGATCGATAATTTGGCGCGGCGGCGGCGCATCGCGGTCGTGCTGGTAGATCACTTCGCCGCGGCTGTTGGTGATCTCCACCGCCGAATACGGGGGCGCCCGCAAGCCGCCATTGGCGAAAGTGGAATAGGCCGAAGCCATATCGATCACCGTGACTTCGGCGGCGCCGATCGGCAGCGAGACCGTATCGGCGAGAGGCGTGGTCAGCCCCATCATGCGCGCCGTTTCGATGATCTTGGCGCGGCCGCGTTTGGCGCTCTCGAAGATATTGTTGTGCCCTGGGACCGGGAAGGCCTCGCCGATGGCAACCGACAAGCGGACCGCGACCGTGTTCAGCGAATGCGCCAAGGCCTCGACGAGCGGCAAGTGGCCCGCATAGGAATTCTTGTAATTGTGCGGGCACCAATCGCCGATGCAAATCGGCGCGTCGACGACGATCGTCGAGGGCTTGAATTTGCCGGTCATCAGCGCCGTCAAAAAGACGAAAGGTTTGAACGAAGACCCAGGCTGCCGTAACGCGTCCGTGGCGCGGTTGAATTGGCTTGCGCCATAATCGCGGCCGCCGATCATCGCCCGCATCGCGCCGAGCGGATCGAGGATCACCATCGCGCTTTGTTTAGCGTGATAGTCCGGGCCATGCTCGCGCAATTCTTTCTCGATCGTCGCGTCGGCATGTTGTTGCAGATTGGTGTCAAGGGCGGTGCGCACGGTGAGCACGCGATCGTCGCCGAGCTTTTTTTCGTCGGCGAGTTTTTTCACCTCGTCATAGGCATAATCGAGATACCAGTCCGGGGTGAGGTCCCTGCTGCGATCGACCGGCATCGCCGGATTACGCAGCGCCGCGTAAATCTGCCCCTCGGTGAGGTAGCCGGCCTCGACCATATTGTTCAAGACGTCGGCTGCCCGCGCGCGGGCCGCGGGCAGATTGATATGCGGCGCGTATTTGGTTGGCGCCTTGAAAAGACCGGCAATCATGGCGGCTTCGGCAAGCGAGAGCTCGCGCACGGATTTGCCGAAATAGAATTCCGCCGCAGCCTGCACTCCGAAGGCGCCGCCGCCGAGATAGGCGCGGTCGAGATAAAGCCGCAGTATCTCGCGTTTTGGCAGGCGGAATTCGAGCCAGACCGCGAGATAGGCCTCCTTAATCTTGCGCTCCAGCGTTCGCTGGTTTGATAGAAACAGATTTTTTGCCAATTGCTGGGTGATCGAAGAGCCGCCCTGGACCACCGTGTCGGCGCGCGCGTTGACGGTCAGTGCCCGCAGCGTGCCGATCAGGTCGATCCCGAAGTGATCGAAGAACCGCCGGTCCTCGGTCGCGAGCACAGCGTGAATCAGATTTGGCGGCAGTTCGTCGAACGATACCTTGTCGTCGTGCCTGATGCCGCGCTGCCCGACCTCCTGGCCATAGCGGTCGAGAAAGGTCACCGCGAGGTCGGTTTTTTTCAGCCAATCTTCCGAAGTCTCGAGGAAGGCCGGACCCGCGAGCGTGAGGGCTAAAATGCCGAAGCCGATCCCGACGGTAAGCGCCTCGCAGGCGAGTTCGTTAAGGGCGTGCCGCCAGCCTGCGATGTGGAATCCGTCCATGAAGGCCGAAAAGGAGGCGTAATTTTCGCGTGTGCGTTCCAGGCTCGTATGGAGCGAGGAATCGACAAATGCATCGAAGGCGAGCATAGCCCGCGCGATTTTCCGGCGGAGATGCGACGCTCGGGTACCATCGAACAAAATTGTAGCTCCAGCGCATGCCGGCCTATCTGTTGCCGAAACTTTTCCAGTTTAAGGCATCTTCCATTGCGATGGAAACATGCTTTTGCGCCGATCATGGCTCAGCTTGAAACAGGCGAGTCCCACCGATTATTCCTAACTCTTGGCGTATTACTGAGTACGTAAGTAACTAGACATTTTTCTTGGCTGTGCCCGTGCCGCGCGGGCACTATGGCGAACCCTATTGGCGCTGCTCGACACGCTGGACGCGGCGCTGCCGCTCGCCCATCCATCCGATATGTCGCCGGCGGTTGTTCGCCTTGTCCAAAGGTCTGATCGGCGATATTCTCGTCGAGTCGGCCCCTGTTCCTGCCGCTTAGCCGCGACGTGGCGCCGGCCGAATGCGAGCGACCTGGCTGCAATTCTGCCCGCAGTGTCTTGCTGCGACGAGGCGCCGTATTTCCGGCGGGGGCGGCTCCCCGGAGAGGCAGGGGAGGCGGGAAACATGTTGGGCATGCCGCATAGCTTTAAGTTTCACAGCCCGTTGATCGCAATGCTTGCGGTTCTTTTTGGATTGGCCGGATACGTCCTCGCTTTTGGAGTGTTTGTGTTCCGCCTTGCAGGGATCTTGCATGGGCGCGGTATTGGGGCATACGGCGGGGACGATTTTCGAGCCGGAACGAAACCTGTCTTTGGCCGCGCTCGATGAAGGAATTGGAGACAGGATTCGCGTCTTTGCACAGGTACGCTTCGCCGAGTGGAGGGGGGTTGTTAAGCCGGCCGCCCTGGGGGACGGCGGGGCCGTTTTATGTGCTGGAAGGGCGGCACGAACGTGGGCTGTTTCCACCACATTGACCTTGCCAGCGGGGGATGTGTGCGAGGCACAGCTTGTGTGCTGGCGTTGTGCCTGGCGATTCGCCGTGCGAATGTTGGAAAGCGGAAACGAAGAATTCCAGCCGCTGCGGCGAAAGTCACATCTAAGAGGCTGGCGTCGCTCATGCCGAGGAAATTAATACGTTCTTCACCATAGTCGTTTCGCTCGTCGATCCATTCGATGGCAAACGGATCCTGAAAAAACCTAGCGTGGTATCTCACGCAAAGATTACCCCGGCTCACAAAACAAAGGACGTCAAAGACTGGCTCGCCCGGCACAAGCGTTTCCAACTCCACTTCATTCCAACATCTTCATCGTGGTTAAACCTTGTGCGGCGTTGGTTCGGAAAGATCGCCATGGAGCGAATCCGCCGCGGCGGTTTCACAAGCGTGCCGGAACTCGAACGCGCCATCTGAAACTCCATCGAACAAAATAATGCCGACCGGACGCCTTTCGGGTGGACAACATCCACAAACGCCATCATCCTCAAGGTCAATCGTGGTCGAGCGGCATTGAAAATGCCCCCGTCGGCAGACCAAGTTCTATTGTATACTTTCGCGTGAGATACTACGCTAGCGTAGTAGTTCCTCGGCTTCGCAGGGGGGCGCAATCCAGCGTCGTGATGCTCACACATATTGCTCAGAGCCGTAATTGCTTGGCCCTTCGCTTCGTCGTCGCCGAACTTTGCCGCTCTCTGAAACCAAATGCGGGCGTTTATGGGATCCTTCCTGCCGCCACCATCGCCCTTGTAATACATCGTACCGAGCTTCACCATGGCCATAGGATAGTCATCGTGGGCTGCCCGCGCGAAGAAGGTTTTCGCCATTGCGGGGTATTTTTTGACGATCCTGAATGAGTTGCTCGACAGTTCGGCCGCGGACGAGCTCCATGATCATGCAGACGTGATCATCCTCTTGCGGCAGTGCATAGAGAGTCGCGATATTGGGATGGTTGAGACGGCCCAAACTCTTGGCCTCGGCGAGAAAGCGGTCGACATAGCTTGGGTCGCTCGCGGCCTCCGGGCGCAAGAATTTGATCGCCACCTCGCGGCCGACCTTTGTGTCGATTCCCGCGTACACTTCGCCGGCGCCGCCTGTGGCAAGGCGCTCGCCAATCCGATATTGACCTATCGTTCGGGGCAGGCTCATGGCGGATCCTCCGGCAGTTCGACGACACGCGTCGTGGCCGTCTCTTCCGCGGCCTCCATTCCGGCAACGTCGATGCGGCGCGTGGCCGTCTGCTGCTCGGCCCGGGGAGCAGCAGGCGCGCGCACGGCAAATATGCCGACCGACACATTGTCGTATCCCCCCCGCCTCGAGCGCCGCGCCGATGAGATCTTGACAAGCTTCTTGCGGCGCCGCGCGCGCCGCCACTTCCGCTATCGTTGCGTCGTCCATCATGTTCCAGAGTCCGTCCGAGCAAAGAACGAGAATGTCGCCTTCGAGCAGGGGAATCCCTTTTTTCCAAACGGCTGGCACAACGTCCGCACCCGTGCCAAGCGCCTGCAAGACGACATTGCCGCCTCCGCTGGTCTTGGATTCTTCCTCGGTCATAACGCCCTCGCGGATCATTTGCGCATGGAGCGTCTGATCAACGCTCAACGGGGTCAACTTGCCGTTCCGCAAAAGATAGGCGCGGCTGTCGCCGACATGCGCAAGGCAGACTTGCCGATCATGGATGGCGAGTGCCGTGCATGTCGTACCCATGCCCCGGCACTCCGGATTATTCTTGGCGTGTTCGAGGATGGCGCGATTGGCGGTCTCGAACGCGGTCATCAGGGATTCCGAGACCGGCCCTTGCAGCGAAAAATAAACCTGCCGCACGACTTCGACCGCAAGCGCGCTCGCAACCTCCCCCGTCGCGTGCCCTCCCATTCCGTCGGCGACGAGGAGCAACCCCCCTGCTCGCGGCGGGGTCGTTCTTGGATGGAATGACGAAGGCGACAGAGTCCTCGTTCGAGCTCCGGACACGGCCAACATCCGTCAGCATTGCGCCGGCGATCTCTAACCCATGCGCATTCCCGGAGGCGAGCGCCATGGCCGGGCGCCTTCCTCGTCAACGATGCTGCGCTTCCAGGAGATCGCGGCCGTATTTGATCGGGACGGCTCCGGATGTGTTCGCGCCGTCGCGACTGATGCCGTAGGTAAAGAGGCCGATGACTTTCTCCGCTTTGTTAAAAACGGGACCGCCGCTATTGCCGGCGCCGGTCGAGTTGATGCTCATTTGGATGACTTCGCCGGAGGCGCCATACACGGTGACCCCGTTCTCGGTCTTGGCACCAGGACTTACTAGTGGTCTGATTCATTTG
>QHBR01000022.1 GCA_003244015.1 Hyphomicrobiales bacterium
CGTTTGCGAGCCGATTGACAGGCATCACCGGCCTTGACTGTCCGTCACATCCCACAGGCAGGCGACTTCACTGTGACCGTTGGCGCTATGCGCGTCAGGGTCGATATGGAAGGCATGTTTGGAATCGGCAGCACCTTCTGCCTCCCCAGCTTCTACGCCAGACGGGACCAAGCTGGTGGCGTTCTGATTGGTGGGCAGATTTACACCTCGGCCTGCCAGTGAAGTGATAATAGCCATTGTGGAAAATCCGATGTGATAACGTCTATTCAGGAAATTGATTCCGGCAATTGCCCGTAAATTGCCGGGTTATGCCTGTGCGGCTCTATGTTCTTTCCGGGCAGCCTCCCAGACCTCCCGCGCCGCGCCGGTGTTCATGGCGGCGATCCCAAGGCCGACGATCAAATCAGGCCACGCGGTCGGCCACAGGAAGGCCGTAACGAGTCCCGCCGCGATGATAGCGATATTGGCAAGGACATCGTTCCGCGCCGACAGGAAGGCCGCCCGCGTGAGGCTGCCCCCGTGCGTCCGGTAGCGGGCGAGCATATAGGCGCAAGCGAAGTTGACGGCGCAGGCACCGGCTCCCGCAAGAGTGAGCGGCACCGGGTCCGGTGCCACCGGCATGTTGAACTTTTCCCACGCGGTCCAGAGAGTCGCGAGACCGGGGACAAGCAAAATGCCCGCGAGGGCCATACCGTCCCGCGCCCGCCGTACCGCGCTCCATCCGAGCGCCGCGAAGATCAGGAAATTGACCGAGGCATCTTCCAGAAAGTCGATGCTGTCAGCGAACAGCGACACCGAGCCAATGGCGAGCGCAACGGCGAATTCAATCCCGAAATAGCCGAGATTGAGCAGCGCCACGAGGCGGACGACACGGCGCAGGCCGGTATCGGATAGCGGTATGTTCATGTCGCCGGTTCCGCGTGACCCGGCCCTGACGGCGTCGCGCTGAAACTTCCCCCCGCCTGATGATCCGCGCCGCGCACCGGCTGAATGCTGTCCGCCGCGCCACCCGTCAGGCGGTCATACGACCCCGCACTGACCCGCCGCAGCAATGTCAACACGCGGGGATCATCGGGCGACTGGTCGAGCGCATCGAACGCCACCGCCAGCAGCGTTTCCGCGATCAAGGGCCAGTCCGCCGCCTTGCCGTCCTCCCGGTCGAACAATTGAATCATGAATTTGCGAACGTGCGGCGCACCGGCGGCGGCATCGGCTGGCTTTTTCGGGGCTGTCGCGCGGCGGCCTTTCTTCATGCTTCAGTGTACCATTACCGATCCGGCTTTCGCCACGATCATGGCACTTCGGCCCTTCCGCCCCCACCTTGACGGCATCCGCACTTGAAAGGCCTTGCCATCATGGACGCAGACGCAAAGCGCCGCGCCTCTTTCGCCGTTGCCGACCGGCGAGACCGACGATCAAATCAGGCCACGCGCTCGGCCACAGGAAGGCCGTAACGAGTCCCGCCGCGATGATAGCGATATTGGCGAAAGTGTCGTTGCGCGACGACAGGAAGGCCGCACGGGTGAGACTGCCACCATGCACCCGGTAGCGGGCGAGCATGAGGGCGCAGGCCATATTGACGGCGAGTGCCCCCGCACCGGCAAGCGACAGCGGCAAGGGCGCAGGCGGTACAGGCACGTTGAACTTGTCCCATGCCGTCCAGATGGTCGCGAGGCCGGGAATAAGCAGGATGCCCGCCAGCACCATGCCGACACGCGCCCGGCGCGCCGCGCCCCACCCAATGGCCGCAAGGATGAGGAAATTGACCGAGGCATCTTCCAGAAAGTCGATGCTGTCAGCGAACAGCGACACCGAGCCAATGGCGAGCGCAACGGTGAATTCAACCCCGAAATAACCGAGATTGAGCAGCGCCACGAGGCGGACGACACGGCGCAGGCCGGTATCGGATAGTGGTATGTTCATGACCCACTTTACCACCGCGGTATAGATCACCCGGCAGATATATCTTGTGCTGAACCTGTTTGCCCTCGCATGATCGAAAAGCTTTGACGTAAGCTGAGCGGTATGTACAAAGTGGACAGACGCGAGCTGGCAAGTATCGCCGAAAAATCCGGCAAGAAAGCCTCTGAAACTGTCCATGACGAAAGGCCAGCATGAGTAACATTGCCGTCCAGTCTGCGGCTAAAAAGGCGGCCTTGCGCTTTGTCCTGATGATCGGGGCCGTCAGCCTGTTTGCGGACTTTGCCTACGAGGGATCGCGCAGCATTGTCGGGCCTTATCTGGCACAGCTCGGCGCTACTGGTACGGCTGTAGGTATTATTGCCGGACTCGGCGAATTTCTAGGCTATGCGCTGCGTCTTGTCTCAGGAAAACTGAGCGACAAAACAGGCGCATACTGGCCGATCACTTTGTTTGGCTATGCTATCCAGATGATCTCGGTGCCGCTGCTGGCGCTGGCGGGAAGCTGGCAGATTGCCGCGCTGCTGATTGTCGTCGAGCGCATTGGCAGAGCGATCCGGAACCCGCCCCGCGATGTCATGCTCTCGAATGCGGGCAATATTATCGGCTTTGGCTGGGCCTTCGGCCTGAACGAGGCGCTCGACCAGACGGGAGCCATGATTGGCCCTTTAAGCGTTGCCGCTGTTCTCGGCATGCACGGCCAGTACAAGATGGCGTTTGCCATGCTGCTCATTCCCGCACTCATAACATTGACCTTGCTGGTCGCGGCGCGGCTGCTCTACCCCCGGCCCGAGGAAATGGAAGCCCATACGTCGGACCTCCATACCGCCAGCCTCCCCCGTGTTTTCTGGATTTATCTGATCGGAGCTGCTCTGGTTGCCGCCGGATTTCCTGACTTTTCCATGATGTCCTTCCATTTCGAAAAAGCCAATACCGTGTCTGGTACATGGATTCCCGTCTTCTATGCTTTGGCGATGGGAACGAGCGGCCTTGGTTCTCTGGTTTTTGGCAAACTTTTTGATCAAAAAGGCCTTGGCATTCTCATCCCCCTGACGTTGATAACGGTCCCGTTCGTCCCCCTGGTCTTTCTAGGCGGCTTCTATGCTGTGCTTGTGGGGTGCGCCTTATGGGGAATGGGAATGGGTGTTCATGAATCAATCGTTGCGGCTGCGGTTTCCAAAATGGTGCCACTACAGCGCAGGGCTTCGGCCTATGGTATTTTCAGCACCGCTTACGGAATCTCCTGGTTCCTCGGAAGCGCCGTGATCGGCTTTCTTTATGATCGTTCTTTACCTGCGCTCATTGCTTTTTCGGTTGGCGCTGAACTTGCGGCAATACCTTTCTTCTTCATCGTCGCAAGGAAGGAGAAAGGATTTATTGGACAGGGCGCATGAAAGACTCATCCTGAAATTGCTGGACTAGCGGTGTATGTTCATGACCCACTTTACCACGGCGGTATAGCTTACCAGGCAGATATATCTTACTCTTGCCGTGTTGACCGATCTTCAGGGCATACATGAACGAGCACCGCGTGACCAAGACCAGGACTTCTGCCCAACGCAGGGGCGGCCCTCGAATGCTTCGCATGCTCGTTGTCCTCTCGATGGGGATCGCTACCCTCGTCGTCTGGGGCTTCGTTGTGGGCAGGAGCGAGGCGGCGCGCGAGGCAGAACGCGAGCGCCCGGTCAAGGCACCATTACGCGTGTCACTCGACGAACGCGGCGAGCCGGTTGTCACGCTCGATGCCGAGACGCA
>QHBR01000312.1 GCA_003244015.1 Hyphomicrobiales bacterium
GGTATTTTTCGAGATGCCCTTAATAATCTAACGTCGCCATTGCGTGGCGCAGTGACAGCTCAATCAATCTACCTTTGATCTCTAGAATAGGACGTAAAGGGGAACCCAGCTATTTATCAAGTGTTGTGTGTGACCGCGTTTAGTCCTGCAAAGCTCGTGTAGCCGTCCGTACGCCGAGTCCTACCATTCCCACGGGAAGCACCTTCTCAGACTCGAACTTAGGGCCCGCGGTGGATGATTGGCCATCACTTTGGGCGGAACCGATTTTCCACCCTCTGTTTCAGAGGCCGGACAACCAGCAAACTCTGGTGGCGGTGGCGGCAAATCCTTCAAAAGCTCCCAGCGAGCTTTGGGGGCTTTTTAGCAACTCTGATGGCAGCGATCCGCATTGGGATTTTCTGACAAGCGTCGGCCTTGAATCGGGCGACAGCATCACGGCTGTATCTTCCGACGATGGTGTGAACGTATTGGTCGGGTCCCGACAGGGCAAAATCTTCTCTTATGACGTTGTGTCGGGGGTGCTGTCTCCCATGCGACTCAATCCTTCGCTTTCCTTTCTTGCCCGCCTTCTAAAATCGCGTAGCCTAAAGGATATGGCGTCGAAGCTGAACCTTAGTCGGCCTGTGTCGATGCGCAACATGCTGAGCTTAGCTGCCAAGCAGCAGATATTTCAGTTTGCATTTCTGAGCGACGGATTTGCAATTGCTCGCTACGCGTCGGGGTTATTGCGCTTCGAACCCGCGAAGAACGCCTGGACATCGATCCAAGGCAATGGGTTGCCATCCACCGAAGGGCCATTCTATTTCATGGCTGTCGACTCTGGAAGAGGCCCAGCCATTCTTTACGTAGCCACTGACTACGGCGTCCACGCGAGCTGGGACGCGGGAGAGAATTGGTTTCCAGTCTCGCAGGGATTGCCCGTACGCAGCCATTCATCCACACTGCGTTTCGTCACAGAGTCGACCGGCGACCGGCAACTCTACTTGTTCACTTTCGGCCATTCGGCCTGGCGCGCGCGGCTCAACTGAACTAGCTGGCTGGTCGGCGAAGGTGATGAAAAGTTGCGGCCGAGCGCCCGGTCAATGATCCTTGAGTTCAAAGTTCAGATACGCTTTTCTGCCGCCATGCGATGAATGAGGTTTTGTGGGCGACATGCGCCGGGAAATAAGTGCCCCATACAGCCCTCGTGCTTCGAGACGGCCGCATGCGACCTCTCTCCAGTCGCCCGCTTCCATTGCGTTCGCTACGCGAACCGCTACGCTCGCAATAGAACCTCGGGCTTCCTTCCGCTCAGCATGAGGGCTTTCGGATGGGGCACCTACCCTCGTGAGGCGGCGCCCCTCGTGCGGAGCCGGTGTGATTGGCGCGAATTTGCACCAGCAAAAAGGACAGAAGCGCCGGAAATAGGGAGCTACGGATGAGCGGTTCCATTGCAACTTTATTTAAGAGCCTTACGACGGGCGTTTATGTGATTGGCGTCGCTCATGGGGAAGTGCGCAACGCCTTTACCGCCGCCTGTGTGATGCAGGTATCTTACGACCCCTTACTGCTGGCCTTGAGCATCAATCCGCGCCATTCGTCATACGGGCTATTGAAGCAGGGCGGAGCGTTCAGCGTTAACGTGCTGGAGAAGGACCAGTTGGAGCTTGCCGCCCTTTTTGGCGGGCGAACGAGCGCAAGCAAATTGGCTTCGACGGAATGGACGCCGGGCCGCACTGGGGTCCCCTTGTTGCACCAGTCCCTGGCCTGGTTCGAATGTCAGGTGGTAGGCGAACATCCCGCAGGCGATCATGTGGTGGTGCTGGGAAAGGTGATCGACGGCAGGCTCATCGATTCCAACGCCGAGCCCATGATTTATAGCGATACGGGCGCCATGGACGGTTCAGCTGCCCTATTTCCCATCAGTTTCGGCAACTGAACCAAGCCGCGATCGCGGCGACAGCTGCTCCTGATTCAGAGGAGCTGCGAGGTCATGCGATGACGGGATTTATCTCGTCGGTTCGTCCCGGCCACACCATCCCATTCATCGCTCGGCTGAGCCGAGCGCATCTGCACTCTGAAGTCAAGGATCTGCGACCGCCAGAGGCGGCGCGCCTTTGGCGCGTCCTTGAGTTCAAAGTGCAGATGCGCTTTTCTACCGCCAAGCGATGAATGAGTTTTTGTGCGCATAAAGCGCGACCGCCGTTTAATACCAAGTCTCGAAAAGATCGACCCATAGATACCGCCCGTCATGGCCGGGCTTGACCCGGCCATCCAGGCGCAAGAACTCGACATATGGGCACCAATTTGAGTCTGGATGCCCGGCTCAAGGCCGGGCATGACGCGAGAGTCATTCGCAACGGGATTTGGTATAAGTGCTGAGCATTACCAACGGTTCGGACTGAATGGCCGGACAAACGCGGCCATGACATCCGATATAGAATAGGATGGACGATTCCTACATAATGAGGAGCCTCCGATGTCCCATCGCAAGCAGTTTTTCCTTCTCGCCATTTTTGCGCACGCCGTCGCCGGTCCGGCGCTCGCCGGCGAATTGCCAAGCCGTGTCGGCGAATGCGTGACGACCGCGATCGAATCCGTAGGAACGCGCCTCGAAGATAGTCCGGGATCCGGCAGCGCGGTGAGCTTTGAAAACGGTGGCGGTCAGGTTGGCTACGACTCCGTGCCGGCGATCGAGCACTCAAGGGCAGGCGACCCCGTTTGCATGTGTCTCGTATCCATCCCGCGGCATTGTCCTAAGGGCGACGATCGCGGCCGTGTCTACCGCACCACCAATCTGCGCACGCATCAAACCTGGACAATGGCGGATTCGTCGCATATGTGCGGAGGCGCCTGAGAGGCCGCGATGCAAGCATTTCGCAGCCCATGGGTCAACGCCCGCCTTCGCCCGCGGGGAACAACCCGCGCCGTCCCGCGCTACATCAGGAACAGAAAGGTGAGCGCCACGAAGACGGGAAAAAGGATCGCGCCCGACCAGATCATATAAGGGAAGAAACCGGGCATGTTTACGCCGGCGCGCCGGGCGATGGCATAAACCATGAAATTAGGCGCATTGCCGATGTAGGTGTTGGCGCCCATGAACCCCGCGCCGAGCGAAATCGCCGTCAATGTCTTGGCGAGCGGACCCATGAGTTCCGCCGGGTCGCCGCCGGCGAGCTGGAAAAACACAAGATATGTCGGCGCATTGTCGAGGAAGGACGAGAGGACGCCCGTCGCCCAGAAATAGACCGCGTTGTCTGGCGTTCCGTCCTTCCCGTGCCAGGACATATATCGCGGCCGAAAACGGACCTTTCGCGCCGGCTTCGAGCATTGCCATCACCGGAATGATGCAAATGAAAATGCCGGCGAAGAGATAGGCCACTTCCCTGATTGGCTCCCACTCGAAGCCGTTTTGCGCACGCAGACACGGACTCGTTAAAACCATCGAAGCAAGCCCGACGAAGACCATGATGAGCTCGCGGATCAGGTTTTGCAGTTCGATCCTTGTTCCGAGCACCTCGAAGCCAATGCCCGGACGCCAAAAACCGCTTGCGGCGATGGCGAGGATCGCGATGGAGATGAGCCCGATCTTCGCAAGGCCGCTCACCCGCAGTTTCACGGCGGCCGTTGCGGCAGGCGGAGGGCTTTTCTCGCGCCGGTAAAAATACGAATCGACGAGAAAGAAAATCGCAAGCAAGACGCCGGACGCGAACAAGGCCTGCGGCCACAACGCGCGGGCGGTCCAGAAAAAATCAATCCCCCGAAGGAAGCCAAGGAACAGGGGCGGATCGCCAAGAGGCGTCAGCACTCCGCCAATGTTCGAGACAAGAAAAATAAAGAAAACCACCACATGGGCGTTGAAGGAGCGCGCGCTATTGGCGTGAATGAGCGGCCGGATCAGGATCATCGAGGCGCCGGTCGTTCCGATAATGCTCGCGATCATGGTGCCAAGCGCGAGGATCGTCGTGTTGACCAAGGTCGAGCCGTTGAGCCTGCCCTCGACCGTAATGCCTCCGGCCGCGGTGAACAGCGCGAAAAGCATGAGAATAAACGGCAAATATTCGAGCGCCATGCTATGCACGAAGCTCGCCGCCGCCGCCGGATACCCTTCGACCTTGACAAGGCCTCCAAGCGCGAGGATCGCCCAAAACAAAGCGGCCTTGGCGTAATGGATATGCCACCATTCCTTGACGACGAGCGGTCCAAGCGCAATCGACAGCAATATCCCCGCGAAGGGCAGGGCGAGCGGCCAGGGGGAGCCGGGCGCCGTCCAGAGCTTCCCCCGCCATGGCCGGGGCGGCCGTCATCGTCACCGAAGCGGATAGGCTTGCGCGCACAATGCGTCCCGGCGAAAAAGCCGACATGTTTCCCGGCGCGCTCCTCGAGCTTATGCCAATGGCCGGGAGAGCTGTACGATTGAGGATAAAATGCTTCAAGGCTTGTCAATCGGCTCGCAAACGGA
>QHBR01000175.1 GCA_003244015.1 Hyphomicrobiales bacterium
TTCGCCTCAACCCCCTTTACCTGGTGACTTTTATCGGCGTCCTCGGCGGCGTTCTCGCCTATGGGATCGTCGGCTTGTTCGTCGGCCCGGTCGTCCTTGCTGTGGCCTGGGACGTAGCGAATGAATGGCTACACGATAGCAAGGCGGCAGCAAGGTGATTAACCGGTTTCTGTCAACAAATCGTGGAAATGCGCCGTCAACTAACCCATTGAAACGGCGCGCAGATTTTTGCAATTTCGCGAAAATCTGGCCACCAGAGACTTTCCCCGCAAGTCCGGTCCAAAATCATCACGAGTTCCCCGAGTTCCCCGAGTTTGATCACCGCGCTGCTCCGTCCCGCCAAAGCAAAGAGCATCACAAGTTGTGCCACCGGCCCTACCAGAATTCATTCCGGGAGGCCCGGCATCATGAAAACTGGGGAATTTTCAACTGCCTTTTTGGGGAAAATGACTCCGCCCCGACACCTCCTTAACTGAGACGTCTCAAACGCGCTGCGGCCTCCGAATTCCTCTGGACTTCTGCCGCGAAGGACGCATTGCTATGTGCGTCGACCGGTGGACCTGCTCGCCCGCCGACGCGCTTAGGGCTCGCCCCGCAATGTGCGGGGCTTTGGGTCGTGCGAGCGTCAATTGCGACGCCGCGAACCAAGGGAGCCCAATACTATGTCGACGCTTTCCATTGAGAAGTCTCGGAACCCCAAGAGCGCCGCACCCAAGAAGGGAAGCGCCAAATCGAACGCGACAGCTCGGCGCAAGGTCACGCCAAAATCAATTCCAACACAAATCGCGACGGCACCTTCGCTCCCATGCCGCCGCAACAAAAAACACTGCCTTCGACGCGGCCGGTAGTGCCGGGCAAAAGATTTCCGATACGGCAAGCAAAGCGCAAGATCGGTGGCCGGGGCAAGCGCGGACCTTGAAAAGACGATCGAGCGCAATCCCTTCGTGGCGGTGATTCTCGCAACGCTTGGCGGCGTACTCGTGGGAATGATAATGGGAATGTTAAGCCCTACGCGCAAATGAGCCGCTCAATCAATCGGCTGGTAAGCGAAGCCACCGCCCCGATCGGCGAAATGAGCACGCGCCTTTTCAAAAAGGCCGTGCTCGTTTCCGTGGCCATTAGCTGTCTGTTTGTCGGGGCAATTTTTCTTACGATCGCGCTTTTTGTTTTCGTCCAACCATTGGCTGGAACCGCGATCGCGGCCCTCGCGACCGGCGGACTTTATTTTGGCGCCGCAATAATTTGCATCATTCTTGCTTCACGCGACGGGGACCAAGCCGCACCGGCCGCGGCGGATTCAGCCTCCGCGATTATGACGCACGTTTGCTGTGTGCTCACAAAGTTCTATGACCGAAGGAAACAACTCCGCCGCTTTTTGAAGTTGCCGGTGCATCCGGTCGAGCTCTTCAGGGGGAGTGCCGGGAGCAAGTTTCTTTCGCAGCACTTCGTCGATGTGGTTGAACTCCGAGTCGAACACTTCTTGGCCTTCTGGTTCGTGGATCGGTCGCAAGTACAACCTGTGGACCAACAAGTTCCGCCTTCGAAGCAGCCATTTCAAGCCGTCCACTTGCTCCGACGTTTGGAATGCACGTAGGCTTTTCCATGCGGGAAGTGCGCGGAGAACTGTGTCCACATCAACTAAGTTGTTTTGTACTCGATCTACAATTGCGGTGAATCCTTCCCGCTCGAATTGGCGTATCCCGAAGAAAGCGAAGTCAAGCAACTGGCCGGCGCGGTCCCCGTATGAGGCAAGCCGAATGTAGACGATTTCGGCCAGCTCCCAGAACGCCGATTCAAACTCATTAAGAAAAGCGGCTCGCACACAGCCTTCAGGTGGGATCGAAATTACTTCAGGTTTTTCGCGAAGTAAGGAGCATCCAATCAAAGACATCTGCGCCCGAGTTACTGATCGTTTGGCGCGATGAAACATGCTTATCACCTCGTGCATCGCTGCCGCCGGGTACGCGTCGTAGCGGGGTTTTGGTTCGTCCTTTCCTCGTATTATCAATCTCGGTGGCCCACCCAGTCGCTCTGCCAAAAGATGCAGCCGCTGATCGAGATCATTCGCCAATGATGCGGGCTGTGGTGTAAAATACTGCTCTAGGTATGTGAGAACTATTGGTTCCTTCCCGACGTAGTCGACCGTCGCGGCAAGGACTTTCTCGAACCGATCTAGGTCTTCTTCCTTCTGTTCCACCCACCTCCTAGTCGGCATAAACAGCCACACGATAGCCTGTGCCTAGACGTGTGGAGCGGGATAGTTCGGACCGTCCAACCGGGGACTGGATTCCAGCTGCGTTCCTCAGAAGGTCGCTTTTGCTGCGGTGATTTTCGCTCGCGCCTGGCGCTGTCCGAATTTCCCGTATGAGGACAGGCAGATCGGCCCTAACGAAAATTCCTGGCCTCTTTGGCGAATACACAAACCGCGCGCGCTGCCTCTCGTCTGGCGGCGCTCCATCTGGATTAAGGCAACCAGGAGCAACGAAGTTCATTGTAGCCAAACGAAGCTCGCTCTCATGTGAATATCTATTGCCCTTTAGAAAGGCCCGCAGACCCGCCTGGCTACCCTCACAAGCATCCATGCCCGCATGGGTCGAGAGATCAACGTACGTAACTTCTCCAACCCACCACTTGTCGTGCGATTTTACAACCGATCGAATGAGGTCTCCCGCTGTGCTTTTGATGACGATGCCTTCGTCGTCCTTAGCATATTCCGCCCACATTTCGCTTGACTCATGCTCGCCGATAAACCAGCAGGTCGCTACGATTAGCTCGCGTCCATCATTTTCATTGTCCTCAATAAACCGCCGCACCTGGCGCTTTCTTTCCTCGTCCGGAAACCAATTCTCCATTTGGCGATGTTGGCTTTTTAAACTGGCCCGCGTCAGCGTGGGGGTCATACCCTCCTGCTCGTCCTCAAATATTTGCAGTTTTGAGAACCACAAGGCACGCCGCTGAATGAGGGACTCAAATTTTGCAAACGTCAGGTATCGCCAAATCGTAATGTTCGGATCGAACTCGCCTACTTGTATCACGGTGCCAACCTCGAAATCGTCCACCGGCTCACATTGTAGTGCGGCCAATCTCCGCAAGCGTTTCCTCGCCATGATCGCGGCGCTTGATCGCCTCGCGCTTCTGGTGATCGGCGAGCTTCGGCTTGCGTCCAAGCTTTACACCGCGCCGAGGCGGTCACAACCTTCGGCCGATAGCTATTCGTCAGCCGGCGCCTGGTCACTCTTCTCACCCGTCGCGACAATCCGCATCGCGTCATTCGGGAGCGGCCTCTGCAACGCAGTCGCTTCCTCGACCGGGCCCGTAAGCCAGGGCCTATCGGCGGCCTCCAGGCCGGATTTAATTACGAGCTTCCATTCTTCCACATCGTCGCCGGGATTGAAATCGATAACAGCGCGTCCGGTATAAGAGGCCAGACCACCGTCAATGGAACGCTCGTCTCCGGCGCCCCGGCGACCGCCATTTTCGGCTCCAAATTCGAGGACTTTGGCACGGCGCGGATTCGCCTCGGCTACGCATGGGGCCGCCTCATGCCCTATTTGACCGGCGGCTTCACCTATGGAACGATTGAAACGTTTTACAGCGTCGCCACGCCAGGGTTCTTTAACGTCGGATCGAGTACCGCGACCCGCTCGGGCGTATTTCCCCATGTCGGGGCAGTCGGCGGCGGCGTCGAATATGCCATCGCTCCAAACTTCACGGTGAAGGTCGAATATTTATATGATTTCATCAATGCCCGCCGGGTGGTTTTCGATCCGGCACCTGGATCCTCGATCCAGTTCAACACGCGCACGGCGTATCATCTCGCCCGCGTTGGGTTGAACTACAAGCTCGATTGGTTGTCGCCCTTAGCCGCGCCTGTCGTCGCAAAATACTAAAAGCCCGGCCAAGAGCCGCGCAAACCAGCTCAAGCAACGCGCTTGGTCAGCCCGGCGAAGCGCCCATAAAAGGATTCTTGCGCACTCGCCATATCCACGACGATTTTCGGCGGCGCAAAACGTTCTCCGTATTTTTGCCGGAGCTTTTCGCAAAGCGCGACGAAATTTTCCGCGCCCACACCGTCGATATAACTCAACGTCCCGCCGGTGAAAGGCGCGAACCCAAAGCCAATGATCGAGCCGACATCCGCCTCGCGCGGGTCCGTCACGACGCCTTCCTCAATTACCCGCGCGGCTTCGACCGCCTGGGTCGCGAGAAACCGTTGTTTGAGTTCGCCGGCATCGATCGTGTCCGGATCGAGCTTGGTTTGTTGAAACGCGGCGAGCCCCGGCCACAGGCGCTTTGGACCTTGCGCCGGATAGTCGTAAAAGCCCTTGCCATTCTTACGCCCAAGCCGACCGTGATCGGTGACCATGTCTTTCAGCAAATTTTCTTGCGCCGGATCGACGGCCGAAGGTCCAAGATCGCGCCTTGTTGCCTCGACGATCTTGAGCGCCAAATCGAGTGCGACCTCGTCGTTGAGCGCGAGCGGCCCGACCGGCATGCCCGCCATTTTGGCCACGTTCTCGATCATCGCTGGCGGAACGCCTTCGAGGAGCATGATGTGGCCTTCGTGAATATAATTGCCGACGCAGCGATTGGCGTAAAAGCCGCGCGAATCATGCACCACAATCGGCGTTTTCTTGATCGCGCGAACATAATCCAAAGCCGTGGCCAGCGCGCGATCCCCGGTTTTCTCGCCAAGAATCACTTCGACGAGAAGCATTTTTTCCACCGGCGAGAAAAAATGAATTCCAATAAAGTTTTCGGGCTCGCCATAGGCTTGCGCGAGCGAGGTTATTGGCAGCGTGGACGTGTTCGAGGCAAAGATAGTGCCAGGCGCAAGAACCGCGCGGGCCTTTTGCGTCGCCGCAGCCTTGACCGCGCGGTCCTCGAAAACCGCTTCGATCACGAGATCGGAGCCCGCGAGGTCCTGGTAATCGGCGGTCGATTTGATCCTTGAAAGAAGCGCTTCTTTATCGGCGGTTTTCGCGCGGCCCTTCAGCACCTGGCCCGATATAAGCTTGTCGCAAATCGCCTTGCCCTTTTCGGCCGCCGCCTGATCCTGGTCGATCAGCACCACATCCATCCCTGCGGCTGCGGTGACATAGGCGATGCCCGCGCCCATGAATCCCGCACCCAGGATGCCAATTTGTTTAATCGCGATTGCCGGAACATGCGCGGGGCGGCGCGCGCCTTTGTTCAATTCGCCCATGGAAATGAACAGCGTGCGGATCATCGCGGCCGCCTCCGGCGAGCGCAATATCTTGGCGAACCAGCGCGCTTCGACGCGCAGCGCCAAATCAAAAGGCAATTGGAGGCCCTCGTAGACGCTGTGCAAAATCGCCTTGGCGGCCGGATAATTGTCATGCGTCTCGCGCCGGTAGATTGCGTTGGCGGCCGGCCACACCATCATGCCTTGGGCCGAAAACACTTTTCCAGAAGGGAGCCTAAAACCCTTTTCGTCCCAGGGGGCGACGCTCTTGCCGCCCGCCAATATCCAGGCCTTGGCCCTCGCGACGATCTCGCCCGCGGGGGCAACCTCATGCACGAGGTTCATCGTTTTCGCTGCTTTCGGCCTGATCTGCTCGCCTTTGAAAAGCATTTGCAGCGCATCTCCGGTCTGCATGAGACGGGCGACACGCTGGGTACCGCCGGCACCCGGAAACAGGCCGACCTTGATCTCGGGCAAGCCGACCCTGGCTTTATCGTCGTCGGCGATGACCCGGTAATGGCAGGCGAGCGCAAGCTCGAAGGCGCCGCCAAGACAAGTGCCATTGATCGCAATGGCGAAAGGCTTGCCGCAGGTCTCGAGCTTGCGATAGACCTGCGGCAGACGGCGGGCGGTTTCGAAAAAAAGCTTTGTTGCCGCTTCCTCGCCTATTTCCTGCTTGGCCTTGAGATATTGGGCCGCCGCCGTCTGGAGCATGGAAAGATCGGCGCCGCCGGAAAACGTGTCCTTGCCGGAGGTGACGACACAGCCCTTGATCGTGGCCTCGGCCACGACATGCTCAATGACTTGCTCGATCTCGTCAATGGTTTGCGGCGTGATGATGTTCATCGAGCGCCCAGCCATGTCCCAGGTGAGCAAGGCGATGCCGCCGGCGTCGGTCTCGAGGCGGAAATTTGTGAGGTTCATCGGTCTCTCCCTGCGGCGTTGTATTGCATCGGCCGGGACCAGTGCTAGGCATCATTTTGGAGTTGTGATCTGACATGCGAGATGTAGGACACTGGGTTTTCTCTGATCAGCCTGCGAAGCGCGAACCGCTGTTTGGTCACGTCCAGCGCGAGACGTCCAATCTCCAAGACGCCCCCGCCAACTGCAGTCGCCACCGCCACCGATGGAGCACCGAAGAAAGTGGAAACCAGAAGCATGTTGAGCGCGCTTAGCGTGGTCTCGAAGCCCCACTGCTTTGCCGCCTCATCGTAGTCTGCGATTCTTTTTAGAATGTCGTCCTCAACGTAGTCCTTAGATTTGCCCGCGTAATTGTCGTAAGCGAAAAGTCGTAGGCGACGAAGTTTGTCGCGTGCTTCGCCATCGCGTCGAAATTCAAGTATCTGCTCCCAAGAACAGCAGCTCGCGTCTACGAGTCGAAGAGACGCCAGACTGATCACGATTTCCGACTGATCGGCGTCCTCTTCCGAAAATAGGTTGCCGGGGCAATCAAGAGGTAGCGCCTTGAGGCCGAAGTCGTCCACAAAACCGTAAAGCGCCCTTGCTGCGACCTCTTCGATTTCGGCATAATCACCGTCAGAAAGATCGTCAATTTTAGGCGGAAAACCAAACTTCGCAATCGCTATCTTCCGCATCAGGTTAGCTGTTGCAAAGTTGACGGTCTCAAGTTTGTCAAGGAATTGCGGGTCGTTGCCTAAAGTTGGTGGAGAAACTGCGCACCCTGCCCAGCAGGGAGTCGTCCGCTGTCAGGTATGTATTTTTTCCACGGCATCAACTCCCAAAAGAGGTTTACGGGAACGATGTGATCGAAATAAAGGAGCGCCTCTCTGGGGTTTTCCAAAACAATCGCCGTCTTAGCGTATGTGACCATCACTTCGTCCTACACGTGAAGTAGGTTGACTTGACCGGCTCGTTGTTCACACCCGCTCGATGATCGTCGCCGTGCCCATGCCCGCCCCGATGCAGAGCGTGACGAGCGCCGTCGCCTTGCCCGCGCGTTCGAGCTCGTCGAGCGCGGTGCCGAGCAGCATGGCGCCGGTCGCGCCGAGCGGATGGCCCATCGCGATCGCGCCGCCGTTCACATTGATTTTTGCCGCATCGACATCGAAAGCCTGGAGGTAGCGGAGCACGACGGACGCGAAAGCCTCGTTGACCTCGAAAAGATCGATGTCGGCGAGCGCCATCTTCGCGCGGGCCAAAACCTTCTTGGTGACATCGACAGGGCCGGTCAGCATTAACGCTGGCTCCGAGCCAATATTCGCGAAGGCCCGAATTTTCGCGCGCGGCTTTCGAGCCATGGCCTCGCCTGCGTCAGTCGAGCCGATGAGAACCGCCGCCGCGCCATCGACAATGCCCGACGAATTGCCGGCATGATGGACATGCACGACCCTTTCCACTTCGGGGTAGGCGTCGATAGCGACCGCGTCGAAGCCACCCTGCTCACCCATCATCACGAACGAGGGTTTCAGCGCGGCGAGCGACTGCATATCGGTCGAGGGCCGCATATGTTCGTCGCGATCGAGCAAGGCGATGCCGTTGATGTCGCGCACCGGCACGACCGAATTTTTGAAGCGGCCCTCGCTCCAGGCTGTTGCCGCGCGTTGTTGGGAAGTGACAGCAAAGTGATCGACGTCGTCACGCGAAAATCCATACTTTGTCGCGATGAGATCGGCGGAAACCCCTTGCGGCATGAAATAGGATTTGATCGCGATCGCGGGATCGACTGGCCAGGCTCCGCCCGAGGCGCCGATGCCGACGCGGCTCATCGATTCGACGCCGCCGCCGACGGTGAGTTCATGCTGGCCCGCCATCACTTGCGCGGCGGCGAAATTGACCGCGTCGAGGCCCGAGGCGCAAAAGCGGTTGATCTGAATCCCCGGCACATGGTTGCCATAATCGGCGGCGAGCGCCGCCGCTCTGGCAATGTCGCCGCCCGCCTCGCCAACGGGATCGACGCAGCCAAGCACGACATCGTCGATAAGGTGCGTGTCGAAACCGCAGCGATCCTTGATCGCCCGCAGCACTGTCGTGGCGAGCCCCAGGGTCGAGACCTCGTGCAGGGCGCCGTCGGGCTTGCCGCGCCCGCGCGGGGTGCGGACATGATCGTAAATGAAAGCTTCGGGCACGTTTGTCCTCCCGGTTTCGGGTTCGCAAGTGTCTAGTTCGCATTACCGCGCGGCGTGCGGGAAAAAATCAGAACTGCGCGGCCGGCAGCGCCATCATCGTTTCGGCTCCAGCCGAGATGCGGGCGAGATGGGCGCTCGTCTCGGGCATGATGCGTTCCATGAAATATTTGGCCCTGAGCAGTTTCGCTTCCATCGCGGCGGCGTCGCCATTGCCGGCCGCCTTGCTGGCGATCGCCGCATTGGCGATTTGCACCCACATGTAGCCAAGCGCGACCAGCCCAAAAAGGTGCATATAATCATACGAGCCCGCGCCCGCATTCTCGGGATTGGCAATCGCGTTTTGCATGAACCACATTGTCGCCTGCTCGAGATGCGCGAGGGCTTGCTGGAGACCCAAGAGATAGGGCGCAAGGGAAGCATCGGCCTCGTTGTCCTTGATGAAGGATTTGACTTCGCCGAGGAACCCCATCATCGCGCGGCCGCCGTCCTTGGGAAGCTTGCGGCCGACGAGGTCGAGCGCCTGAATCCCATTGGCGCCTTCATAGATCATGGCTATGCGGGCATCGCGGACGAATTGCTCCATACCCCATTCCTCGATGTAGCCGTGGCCGCCGAGGATTTGCTGGGCCTTAACCGTGTTGTCGAAGCCCATATCGGTCAACACGCCTTTCAACACGGGGGTGAGAAGTCCCAAGCTGTCCGCCGCTGCCTGGACTTCGGTCTTGTCGCTGGACCGGTGCGCGATGTCGCTTTTCAGTGCCGTCCAAATGATAAGCGCACGGGCGGCTTCGTTGAAAGCGCGAATCGTCATCAAATTGCGCCGCACGTCCGGGTGGACGATGATCGGATCGGCGGGTTTCTCGGGGTATTTCGGTCCCGGCAGTGCGCGGCCCTGCAAGCGCTCCTTAGCATAGGCGGCGGCATTCTGGTAGGCCACCTCGGAGAGCGCCAAGCCCTGGATCGCGATGCCGAGACGAGCCTCGTTCATCATCACGAACATGGCGTTCAAGCCCTTGTGCGGCTCGCCGACGAGCCAGCCCTTGGCGCCGTCATAATCCATCACGCAGGTGGCATTGGCGTGAATGCCCATCTTGTGTTCGATCGCGCCGCAGGTCACTTTGTTGGCAGGCCCGGGCGAGCCATCGGCCTCTATCAAAATTTTGGGCACCACAAACATCGAGATACCCTTGACGCCGGCAGGCGCTCCCTCGATCCGAGCCAGCACGAGGTGGACGATATTTTCCGCAAGATCGTGCTCGCCGGCCGAGATGAAGATTTTTTCGCCAAAAAGCGCGTAGGAACCGTCGCCATTGGGAACGGCCTTGGTTTTGAGCAGGCCGAGATCGGTGCCGCAATGCGATTCGGTCAGGTTCATCGTGGCCGACCAGTCGCCGCTGATCAGTTTTGGCACGAACATCTTTTTCTGCGCGTCCGTGCCATGCGTCAGCAGGGCGGCAAGCGCGCCTTGGCTTAAGCCCGGATACAGCGCGAAAGCCATGTTCGCGGAACACGCGAATTCATTGACGATCGCGGCGAGCGTGAAGGGCAGCCCCTGGCCGCCATAATCGGGATCGGCCGCGAGCCCGACCCAGCCGCCTTCGACGTAAGCGCGATAGGCCTCCTTGAACCCGCGCGGCGTTGCAACGGAGCCGTCCTTGCCGCGCACGCAGCCCGCGCGATCCCCAGGCTGATTGAGAGGCTGCAGCGTTTCTTCGCAGAGTTTCCCCGCTTCCGAAACGATTGCCTCCACGACATCGGGCGTGGCTTCCGCAAAGCCGGGCAGATTATTGTAACGCTGGATCGGAAAAACATCGCGGAGAAGGAACAGGATTTCCTCGACGGGCGCCTTGTAACTCGGCATAAAATGGTCTCCCGGCTCCTGTAATATCGGCACCCGCCCTTGCGGCACCATCTAGCTGGCGGCGAGGCTTCCGGCAAATTTGCTTTGCGCAAAGGGCTTTGAACAAATGGGTATGAGACACTCTCCCGTGTCATCCGCGTCCCGGCGCCGGGACGCGGCCAACCTCTCGGGCGCGATCGTCGGCTTACAGATAGTCTCTCCTACTTCGCCCGGCAAGATTAGAGAGGTGAACGGCCGACCATCGGTCAGCGCGCGGCAAAGGGGGTAATATTATCCGCATATTGCGAAGATCGCGAATGTTGGGGATCGCAAAGTAGGCTATACAACACGGCAACGCTTGACGCGCTGCGCAAAATAGCGGCGAATTCCTTGTCGCGCAGGGGGCTCGAGACGGCGACGAGCGCGGCGAGGTGCTTGCCTCGGGCCGTCGCCGGAATCAGGAGAAGAAAAACGAGATCGAGGAGCAACTGCTCTTTAGTTGTGCGCGCCGGCACCAAAAACAACGCGGCTCGGATCGACAAAGCCGGCGAGTTCCATGCGGCGCCGCACCGTTCAGGACGTCGCTCCGGTTTTTTTGCTAATTTTTATGACGCAATTATATTAGGACGAATGAGCGGTATGCGAAGGAGCGATGAAGGTGAACAAACTCGACCGGCCCCGCGAAATCATAGAATATTGCCTGAAACCCCTTACTCTATCCACCACGACGGAGGAGTACAAGGAAGTCTACCGCAGGCTTGAACATGTGATAAAAACATTGCAGATCGTGGCAGCCAGAGACAAAAAACCCGTCGCGATCGACTTTTCCAACATGAGAACGATCAATATCAATGAGGTCGCGCATGGCGACGACGCCTAAGGAACACCGGTCCCCGTTCAGCCCGGGTCGACGAGTATGAACGGAACAGCTTTTTGACGCGTGCTCTGCGATAAATCCTTAGCAACGAAATCGAGGCCCTAGCGCAGCCGCCTGTGACCTGACACGACGCTGAACGCCAGAGTATTGGTTTTGCCATGCCGGTGCCCGGCGGCTCCGGTTCTGTGCCAACGGCCGTGTCTCGCCCAGCTATGTCTCGCCCAGCTGTGTCGCGTCCAACCGTGTCTGCTGGCGTGGCGGCGGCCGTGATGCGAATCCCCCGCCGTGGCCATTTCGGCATAGGCGCTTCCGGTTGCTGCCTCTGCGTCCTGCGCATCCACGTCCGCGCCCGCACGAGTCCCGCCATGGCCGCGGGCAACCGGACCGAACAAGGCGAGGCACTGATTGTAGGCGTCCGCCGCCTGAATTTTTTCGCAGTCGTCGATGCTGCGCGGAGCGGCTTTCGATTGAGCGGGGACCGCGACCAGCGCGGCTACGAAAACGGCGGTCAAAATGAATCGCAAGGGTTTATCCTCTTAGACAAGCGCCGGTTTTCTTCGCGACCTCGGCGACGATCTTGCCGGCCGCGGCGTCGATCTCGGCCTCGGTCAGGGTTTTTTCGCGCGGTTGCAAGGTGACGGATATGGCGACCGATTTCTTCCCTTCGGGGATGCCCTTGCCTTCATAGACATCGAAAACGCCGGCGTCCGCGACGAGCGCCCGTTCGGCCGACGCGGCCGCCTTCACGATGTCGGCCGCCCGCACGGTTCGATCGGCCAGGAAGGCAAAGTCGCGTTGCACGGGCATAAACTCCGGAAGTTCGAGCTTCGGTTTAGTCTTTGTGGAGCGCGATTTCGGCGCCGGTATGTCATTGAGGAGCAACTCAAAACCGGCGACCGGCCCCTCGGCGCCAAGGGCTTCGAGGTGGCGCGGATGGATCTCGCCAAACGCGCCAATGACATTTTTTGGCCCCAATTGGAGGGTGGCCGAGCGGCCAGGGTGAAACCATGCGGGTCCGCCGGAAACGAGCTGCATACCGCGGGGCGGCACGCCGAGCATCGAGAGAAGCGCGAAAGCGTCGGCCTTGGCATCGAAGAGATCGACCCCGGCGGACGGCATCGACCAATGCCTCCCGGTTCCTTTTTCCTTCGCCATGCCGCGCCGGATCGCGCTGGCCGCGATCTTCTGACCTTCCGCGTCGTCGCTCAAGAAAATTTGCCCGACCTCGAAAAGCGCGACACCGCCATGGCCACGGTCGGCGTTGCGTTGCGCCGCCGCGATCAGGCCTGGCAGCAGACTCGGCCGCATGTCCGAAAGCTCCGGGGCAATCGGATTGGCGAGCGCGAGAGAAGAAGCGCCGCCGCCAAACATCAGCGCGCGCTGGCGCGAAACGAAGGACCAAGTCACCGCTTCGACGAGGCCGTTGGCGGCAAGCGCCCGTTTGGCGCTCCTCACCCGCTTTTGCAGCGGCGTCAGCACGGGTCCCGCGACATGTGGGCTGTTCGCGCGCGGCATTCGGACTGGCGCAACGCGGTCGAGCCCCGCGATCCGCACGATTTCCTCGACGAGATCAGCCGTGCCGTCGACGTCGGGCCGGAACGAAGGTGCCTGCACGACCGCCTCTCCGGCGGTGCCGGCGAAATTGGCGATCTCGAACCCAAGGCTATCGAGAATGCCGGCCATTTCCGGACGGTCGAGCTCGATCCCGGTCAGCCGCTTCACCTCGCTCCAGGGAAACACGATGCGCTGGCTGGGCCGCGGAATCCGTCCGGCAAGGGCGATTTGCGAGGCAATCCCGCCGCACAGTTCAACCACTAGCCGCGTCGCAAGCTCAAGTCCAGGAAGGCAGAATGCCGGATCGACGCCGCGTTCGAACCGGTAGCGCGCGTCCGAATTAATGCCGAGCCTGCGTCCGCTGCGGGCGATATTCGGGGGATCCCAAAGGGCCGATTCGATCAGCACGTCCGTTGTCGCGGCGTCGCAGCCAGAGGCTTGGCCGCCCATGAGCCCGGCCAGAGATTCGACGCCCGCGTCATCGGCGATCACCACATTGTCCGCGTCGAGCTTATAAGTCCGGCCATCGAGCGCGGCGAGTTCCTCGCCCGCCTTAGCGCGGCGCACGGTGAGATTGCCCTTGACTTTTTTCGCGTCGAAGACGTGCAATGGCCGGGCGCGGTCGAAGGTGAGATAATTGGTGATATCGACGAGCGCATTGATCGGCCGCAGCCCGATCGCCTTGAGCCGCCTCTGCATCCAGTCGGGACTTTGCCCATTGCGGACGTCTTGCACGAGGCGCAGCGCGAAGGCGGGCGCGAGATGCGCGTCCTCGGCCACGAAATCGAGCCGGACCGCGACCGGACAAGAAAACCCGCCCTCGACCGGCGTCACGGCCTCGCTCTTCAGCGTGCCGAGCCCCGCCGCCGCGAGGTCGCGGGCAATTCCGTTTATCCCGGCGGCATCGGGGCGGTTGGGCAAGAGATCGATCTCGATGAGCGGGTCGTCGAGCGATGCCCATTGCGCATAAGCCACGCCGACGGGGGCCGCGTCCGGCAGATCGAGAATGCCGTCATGGTCATCGGACAATTCGAGTTCGGCGCCCGAACAAAGCATGCCGTTCGATTCGACCCCGCGGATAACTCCCTTGCCGAGCGTAATCTTCTTGCCGGGAATATAGGTCCCGGGCGCGCAAAATACCGACTTCATGCCGGCCCTCGCATTGGGCGCGCCGCAGACGACCTGCACCGGGGCGGCGCCCCCGGCATCGACGAGACAAACCCGCAGGCGGCCGGCATTGGGGTGCGGCTTCGCCTCGACGACGCGGGCGATGACAAAATCCTTGAGCGCAAGAGCCTTGTCATTGACGTGCTCGACCTCGAGGCCGATTTTGGTCAACGTCGCTACGATCACTTCGAGAGGGGCATCGGTCTCGAGATGATCCTTGAGCCAGGAGAGGGTGAATTTCATCGCGGTCCCAAGAGAAACGTGGCGAAGGGTTCGTCATTGTACTGAATTGATAGATGTTTTCAGAGTTTTTCTTTTCGAGCGGCAATGTTCCCTCGCTTCGAAACCTTGACCAAAGGTTGGAGACGTGCCAAAGCCAAGCTTGGCAGCGCGGATGAGACAAGCTCGGCCAAGCGCAAACTGAGGGGAGTATCCTAATTCGACATGCCCTTTACGATTGGAGCGTGCTGATTATCCAGAAGATGCCGGACAAAATAGCAAGAGGCACATCAGTGTGTTTTGGGCCGGGCGGGCCGTATAGCCGCATCAATTCGAGACCTATTGCGATCTTGCAAAAGAAGGACCACTGTTCGGCCACTACAGCCTACATGCAGCCCGCAAATAGGGAGAGGTACTCATGCCAAGGTTGGTTGCCATCGCTGCAATGCTACTTGGGGCACCTCGAAAAATATTC
>QHBR01000193.1 GCA_003244015.1 Hyphomicrobiales bacterium
TATTTTTCGAGATGCCCCAAAGATGAAGCGCGCGCAACCCAAAGAGTCATAATCCTTGTGCAAGGGTACCAGTATGTTGCACCGACGTCAAAACAAGTAACCCATCGATGGTGGCGAGACTGCAAAAGCGACGAAGCGAGGCAATCCATGACAGGTTTTGAATTAAAAGACCTCTACAACACGACGGAGCTTTTCTTCGGAAAAGAAATGGAAGTGTACTGCTCACCTTCCGCGTTTTTAACGGATACGCAAAGACAATTTATATCACTACTTTGCATTAAAGAGTTTTGTAGAGCAGATCCCATTTTTCAGAGTAATCGGCGACATGCCGATGCCTTCCGCGACGCCACCTGATATTCGAGAGGTTCTGTAAAAATTGCTAATCTCAAGACGCCAGTCAAACTCGACGACCGCATTCAAAAAATGTGTTGGTTCCAATTTGCGATTCGCCTAAGATATTTCAATTCTTGGAAGTACCCCTGGACGACGTTAGATAGCCCAACTCCATGATGGCAATCATGGAATTAAGCGGACTTATATATTCTGCGACGAGTAGACCGGCAAACTGAAACGCGCGTCGGGCTTCTTGGTGCGAGCGGCCATCGACGCCATCGAGGCGATGAGGGTTAAGATAGGGTTGGCCAAAAAGGCCTCGCTTGTTGTAGACACGCCGCGGGTGAGAATTCTTGGAACCGCATGAGCGGTTTGCCGCGCAGCGGGCGCGCAAAACGCCGTTAAGATTCAGTAGAGCGTCTCCATGGTAATGCCCTCAACCAATTCTGGCGCGGGAAATATTACGCGACCTTGGCCGGTGCCCCGAAGCAATCCGCAAGGCTTTGCGGACCGGCAAGTTGGCAATCCTGCAACGTGCCCCGGCCCGGTCGCTATGCCCGGCACTGGCGCATAAGCTCGGGGATTTGTCCCAAACAGGATAAGTTATGCTGCATCGTTTGGCGACCGCCCAAGCTTCGCTGGAAAATGACGAGAGCCCGGCGCCCGCCCCCGGCGCGGTTTTGCGCGGCCCCGCGCGGCCGGATTTGATCCGCGACGAATTGCTCTGCGAGATATTTGCCGCAACGGTCGCAAACCATCCTTCCGCCATCGCCATGATCACGGTGGAGGGCAAGCTCACCTACGCCGAGGTCGATGCGAAAGCCGACGCCCTTGCCCGGGGCCTTTTGCAAAAAGGAGCGCGACCGGGCCGCACAATTGGCCTCTGGATGGCGCGCGGCCACAAAATTCTGATCGCGCAAATCGCGATCGCGAAGACCGGCGCCGCCTGGCTTCCGTTCGATGCGGATGCTCCTCCCGAGCGCGTCGCTGTTTGCCTGTCAGATGCGCAAGCATGGGGCGTGTTGACCGCTTGTTCCTTCGCCGCAGGGCTTAAGGCGCCCTGCCCTGCCTGGACTATTGCCGGTCTTTTGGCCGATGCGATGGAGTCTCCGGACATCGCGAAAGTCGATGCCAGGGCGCTTGGCGCGCGCGCAGAAGACCCCGCCTATCTCATTTACACCTCCGGTTCGACCGGCACGCCCAAGGGCATCGCGATATCGGGGCGCAATATTTGCCATTATTTGCGCGCCGCCAACGAAGTCTACGAGGTTGAGGCGAGCGATGTCGTCTTCCAGGGCGCTTCCATTGCCTTCGATCTGTCGATGGAGGAAATCTGGCTTCCTTACCTTGCCGGCGCGAGCCTTCTCGTGGCGACCGCCGGGATGATGGGCGAAGCCGATAAGCTTCCCGGTCTTCTCGAGGCAAATCGCGTGACGGTGCTGGATACGGTGCCAACCCTTTTGGCGCTCCTGCCGCGCGACATCGCAAGCTTGCGGCTGATCATCCTTGGCGGCGAGGCCTGCCCGGCCTCCATTGCCGATCGCTGGTGCAGGCCTTCGCGCAAGATCTTCAATTCCTATGGCCCAACCGAGACGACGGTCGTCGCGACAATCGCGGAAGTGCGGCCGGGCGTAGAGGTCACGATCGGCCGGCCGATCGCCAATTACACTTGCTATGTGGCGGGCGAGCGCCTCGATCTTGTCTCGCCCGGCGTCGAAGGCGAGCTTCTAATTGGCGGGCCCGGGGTGGCGAAAGGCTATTTGCGCCGCGACCGGCTGACCCGCGAGAAATTTATCGCCAATCCTTATCAAGATGACGCGCCCGATCCGGTTTTGTACAAGTCCGGCGATGCGGTGGAGGTCGCCGCCAACGGCGAAATCCTGTTCCATGGCCGGATCGACGATCAGGTCAAGGTTCGGGGCTTTCGCGTCGAATTGGGCGAAATCGAAGCAAAGCTCGCCGGTCTTCCTGGCGTTGCCCATGCCGCCGTCGTCTTGCGCAACGATAACGAAATCGAACAGCTCGTCGCGTTCGTGGTTCCCTCCTTGGACGCCGAAATCGACGCGAGACTCTTGCGCAACGACCTGCGGCAAAGCCTGCCGGCATATATGGTTCCGGCGCGCTTCGAGCTAGTCGAAAGCCTGCCGAAACTTGCCTCCGGCAAGGTCGATCGCAAGGGCCTGAAGCAGATCGAACTGATCGCGAACGATGCCCTCGAGGCGCAGGAAGAGCCGCGGAGCGAGACCGAGGCACAACTCCTCGACGCCGCCAAACGCGTGCTGCCGCCGCAGGCCATTCCTTTCGATGCCGATTTCTTCACCGATCTCGGCGGCCATTCGCTTCTCGCGGCGCGTTTCATCTCGGCCGTGCGCGAAACGCCCGCGCTGGCGCGGATCGCCTTGCAAGACGTCTACGCCGCGCGCTCGCTGCGCGCGATGGCCGAACTCCTCGACCGCAAATGGGCACATGGATTAAAGGCCGAGGATCTGTCCTTCGCGCCGCCGCCCTTGTTGCGCCGCTTCCTCTGCGGCTGCGCGCAGGCCCTCGCACTTCCGGTCATTCTCGCGCTAGTAACCGCGCAATGGCTCGGCGTATTCGTGAGCTACATGCTGCTCACCGGTCCCGAGGCGAGTTTGTTCGAGGAAGCCGCCTCGCTCGTCGGCGTCTATATGTGCATCAACATCGCCACCGTGGCGATCGTTATCGCCGCGAAATGGCTGATAATAGGAAAGACCAAGCCTGGCCGCTATCCATTATGGGGCGTTTATTATTTCCGCTGGTGGCTGGCCAAGCGTTTCCTTGGACTGGTTCATATCAAATGGTTCGAAAGCTCCCCCGTCATCAGACTCTATCTCTGCGCGCTGGGCGCCAAAATAGGCAAGGATGTGATCATCGGTGAAGTCGAGGCGGGCGCAGCCGATCTGATCGCAATCGGCGATGGCGCGAGCATTGGCTCGAATTCGAATTTCGCCAATGCGCGTGTCGAGGGAAACGAACTGATTATCGGCTCTATCGAGATCGGTGCTCGAACCTATATTGGCTCGTCCTGCGTGATCGAAGAGGACGTTGTGATCGGGGAAGGCGCCGAACTCGCCGACCTGACCACGATTGGAGCTTGTGGGCGCGTTGGCGCCGGGGAATCATTTGATGGTTCGCCGGGCCGCAAGGTTGGCATGGTGGACAGGGCCACGCTGGATCAGCCTTCCGTGGCTTCGCCTGTCCGCAAGCGCGGCATGACGGTCATGTATTTCGTTCTGCTTTTCGTGATCCCGCCGCTCGGCCTATTGCCGATTGTTCCGGCCTTGTGGGTATTTGACCGGATCGATGATCTGATTGGCACCGCCGACATCGATCGCACGCTTTACATGGCCTCGATACCGGTCATCGCCTGGCCGACCGCCTTCGTCATGGTTCTCGTCACCGTCGGTTTCATCGCGGCTTGCCGCTGGATCATCCTGCCGCGCGTGCGCGAAGGGACTTATTCGGTTCATTCCTGGTTTTATTTACGCAAATGGGCGATGGGGCTTGCCACCGAGGTGACGCTTGAGACGCTTTCGTCCTTGTATGCGACGATCTACATGCGCGTCTGGTATCGTCTGATGGGCGCGAAAATCGGCAAGGATGCGGAGATTTCGACGAATCTTTCCGGCCGCTACGATCTCGTCGAAATTGGCGAAAAATGTTTTATCGCCGATGAGGTCGTGCTCGGCGACGAGGAAATCCGCAATGGCTGGATGAATTTGAAACACGTCAAAACCGGTCCCCGCGTTTTTGTCGGCAATAATGCCGTTGTTCCGACCGGCGCGGAAATTCCGGAAGGCGCCCTGATCGGCATCAAGTCGAAGCCGCCCGCGAACCATTTGATGCACGCGGGCGATACTTGGTTTGGGTCGCCGCCGATCAAGCTGCCGGTCCGCCAGACATTCGATGGCGGCGGCGTGAACTGGACCTACGAGGCGCCGCGCTGGAAAAAATTCGCGCGCGCCTGCTTCGAGGCGGTCACGATTTCCTTGCCGACCATGCTGTTCATCACCTTTGGAACCTGGGCGGTGCAATGGTTCAGCGGCAGCGTGCTCGAAGGTAAATATTTCGAGGTATTCTGGCAGTTCATGCTTGCCTCGGCCGCCATCTGCCTGGCCATGACCCTGGTGGTCATCGCCTTGAAATGGATCACGATGGGGCGCTACGAACCGATGGTCAAACCCATGTGGTCCTGGTGGGCGATGCGGACCGAGTCGGTTGCCGTCATCTATGGCGGCATGGCCTGCCAAGTTCTGCTGAATCATTTGCGCGGGACTCCATTTTTGCCTTGGCTCTTGCGCCTTTTCGGCTCGAAGTTCGGACGCGGCGTCTACATGGACATGATCGATATCACCGAGTTCGACTGCGTGAGCGTCGGCGATTACGCCGCATTGAATGCTCTGTGCGCATTGCAAACGCATCTCTACGAGGACCGGGTCATGAAGGTCGGCAAGGTCTTCGTCGGCAACGGCGTAACCGTCGGCGCGGGCTCCACCGTGCTTTACGACACGCATGTTTTCGATTATGCGCGCTTGGGACCCCTGACCCTCGTGATGAAGGGCGAGCAGATCCCGGCTAATTCCGAATGGGCCGGCGCGCCCGCGGAGCCCAAGGCGGCGGCGGACTCGATCGTTGAAAAAGCGGCCGCCCAAATGAGTCAGAGAAGCGCGATCGCCGCGATCTGGCGGCCGTAATCGGGCTCGCTCTCATGCACCGAACGGCGGTAGGAATAAAATGACTCCGGCTCGGCGTAAGTATCGCGCGTAACATCCTCGAAAGAGCCGATGCCCGCAAGCCGCAGCCTCATCGCGATAAACCCCGGCAGATCGAACATGAAATGGTCCGCGCGCTGTGAGGCCGAGAAGAAGCGATTGTAATCGTTCGACTCGGCGATAAACCGGCCGGCGAATTCGGCGCCGACTTCATAATTTTTCCTCGAAATCGTGGGGCCTAGCGCTGCGGCCGTCGAAGCCCGCCGCGCGCCAAGCGTTTCCATCGCTTCGAGCGTTGCTTCGAGCACGCCTGCGAGCGCGCCTTTCCAGCCGGCATGCGCGGCGCCGATCACCCGCGCCTCCTGGTCGGCGAACAGGATCATGCCGCAATCGGCGCCGGTGACGCCTAGTCCTAGACCTCGCACGGACGTCGCAAGGGCATCGCAACGCGGGCGCTCGCCAAAGGCGTTCATCACAATCAGCGCCTCGGCCGAATGAATCTGGTAAGGCACGAGGAGATGCGCCGGATCGCCGCAAAGATGCGCCGCCATTCTGCGCCGGTTTTCGGCAACCGAGTGCGGATCGTCTTGCGAGCCGACGCCGCCGTTAAGCGATGCGTAAACTCCGGTCGAAACTCCGCCTTGGCGCGTAAAAAACCCATGGGCGAGGGCCGGCGCGTCGAGGACAGTTGCGCGCAGCGGGATTGCTGTTTTTTGCGTCATGCGAGCGCCGTCTCGAAGCCTGGCGGGGCGGCAAGGCCAGGCGCGGTCACCGCAAGCACCTTGAAGAGCCGCGCCATATCGGCGCCAGAGTCGACCGGCCCAGTGCCCGCCAGGCGCAGGAGCGCCGAATCGATGGCCGCGCGTTGGCGCCCGCCTGCGTGGCGCCGCAACGCGGCGGCGCGCTCATGGATGCCGAGACGGGCGAGCCATTCGCCTTGCGGCACGGGGCCATGGACGCGCGCCCCCGCCGCGCGCGCCGCTCGGGCGAGGCCGCGAAAATCGACGTGCGCGGTGAGATCGGCTTCGCCGGGATCGCGCAAGGGATCGGCGAAGCGATGCCGCTTCACCGCCTGCAATGTTTCGCCGTGCAAAGGCGTGTCGTAGCCATAGTCGACGACGAGGAGCGCGCCGCCTTGCCCGGCAATGCGCGCCGCAAGCCGCGCCATCAAACGGGCCCCCGCATGACCAGCCTCGATCACTTGCCCAGGTTCGCCCGGCGCGGCAAGGCCAGGTTCGGCGTCCGCCGCAAGGCCGAAGCACAAACGCCCTTCGCCATCTAGTCCGACCAGCCTTTCGTGCCAGCCATCTGGCCCACGGACGAAGTGGCGCACCGGCAGGCAATCAAAAAATTCATTGGCGACGATGATCGCGGGGCCGCTCGGCAACTCCTCCGCGGTCTTGTGCCACCTCGCCGCAACCTGCGAATTTTTCAGCGCCACGCGCTGGTTTCGCTGCAAAAGCTCGCTCTTCTCGATGAGATTCAGATCGATTGCGCCTAGGAAATCCGGCGCAACACACGCCGCGCGCAAAACGTCAGCCATCAAACTGCCTCGCCCTGGCCCCAATTCGACGAGCAGAAGGGGCCTGGGTTCGTCCATGGCGCGCCAGACCGCGATGCACCACAGGCCAATCAATTCACCGAACATCTGGCTGATCTCCGGCGCGGTGATGAAATCGCCGTTCTCTCCCAACGGCATTTTGGAGGCGTAATAGCCATGCATCGGATGCGCCAGCGCAAGGGACATGTAGGTCTCGAGGCTCATCGGCCCGTTCTCGGCGATCATCTCGCGGATGAGACTTTCGAGCGGGTTCATGCGGGCCTATTCATGCCGCGGCTAGCCGGCCGGCGGCAAGCGCGGACGATAAAAATAATGCCTGCCGTGATCAAAGGCAGCGACAAGAGCATGCCCATGGTCGCGCCGCCGAACAGAAAGCCCAGCTGCGGGTCCGGTTCGCGAAAAAATTCGCATGCGACGCGCGCCGCGCCATATCCAGCCGCAAAAAGCCCGGTTACAAGACCCGGCCGCCGCAGCGCGCCCAAATGAACCGCGATATAAAGTACTAGGAAGAGGACAGCCCCTTCGAGGCCTGCCTCGTAGAGCTGGCTCGGGTGGCGGGGGCTCGGCCCGGCGCCGGGAAAAACCATCGCCCAAGGCACGCTGGCCGGCCGGCCCCAAAGTTCCGGCTTGATGAAATTCGCGATTCGGCCGAGAAAAAGTCCTACCGGAACCGCGGCGGCACAGACATCGGCGAGGCTCAGCACCGAAATTCTCTTGCGCCTGGCGAGGACATAAATGGCGAGAGCGGTTCCGGCGAGTCCGCCATGAAACGACATGCCGCCGTTCCAAACAGCGAAAATCTCGGCCGGATGCGCGAGATAAAACCCCGCGTTGTAGAATAGCACATAGCCGAGCCTTCCGCCGAGAATGACCCCCATCGCCGCCGAGAGGAGAAGATCGTCGATGTCCAAGGGATCGAGGGGAGCCGCGCCGCCCCAAAAGGCCTTTTGCTTCACCAATGCCCGCGCATAGGCCCAGCCGAGCACCAGCCCTGCGATATAGGCCAAGGCATACCAGCGGATCGGCAAAGGTCCGATCGCGATCAGCACCGGATCGATACTCGGGTAGACAAGAGAGATCGGCATGGCGCTCCGCAAATCGAATGGCGATGCGATGGCATCTGGAACGGAAATTCCCGCCAGAAAAAGTTTGCATCGGCCTCATTCGCGCTTCGATCTAGGCAAATTGCCGAGCCTTGAGTCAAGCTTGGATGGGCACGCACGGCGCCGGCGAACGATCTTCCCTCAATCGCTCGCGAGAATGACATGGGAGGTCTTGAAGATCGCCAGGACTTGCGCGCCCGTCGTGGCCCCGGCCTCGTCGGCGCCCTCGCGGGTGACAACCGCGGTGATGGTCTTGCCGCCGCCAATATCGATGGCGACCTCGCTATCGGCGCCGTCATCGGTACGGCGAACCACGGTTCCCGCGATTTTATTGCGTGCCGACATGCGTGGCGCCGCGCCCTTTTGCGCAAGCATGACGGACGAGGCATTGACCATCGCGACGCACCAGCGGCCTGGCGCGAGACCGAGTTCATTCACGCTCGCATTGGTCACGACCGGGTGATGATGAGGCCCTGCGAGACTTCGAGCTTGACTTCGATATTGATGGGCGCTCGCGTGATTTTGACAATCTTGCAGAACAGCGCATTGCGGACACTGAGTTTCAGACCGATGCCCCAAAATAGAAGGTCTTGGTCATGCTCCAAACCTTCCGCCGCGATCGCCGCCGAAATACGGCCGAGTTTTTCTTCGAGACGGCGGAAGGCCAGGATCAATCGCCGCCCTTCGTCGGTCACTTCGGCGCCACCGCCATGCGAACCGCCGGTTCGGGTGACGAACGCCGGGCGCGGCAAAAGATTATTGATCGCGTTGACCGCATCCCAGGCGGTCTTGTAGCTGAACCCAGTTATTTCCGACGCCTTGGTGATGCTCTTATGCTCCATCACGGCTTCGAGCAGGGCGATGCGCTCGCGTCCGACAAGAAGCCGTCCGCCGGCGCGCCAGGCCAGCAAGCTATCGATCTCGCCAAGCAAGTTACGCGCCCCAGGGTCCTCCCAAAATCCGCCCGATGCCCGGAATTGGCATCCGCGACTCCAATATAATTCGAGTTTCCTCCGGTATCGTTCCGCATTCTGGCACGGCCCCGACGCGCGCGCCGGAGCAAACCAACTGTCGTTCAACCGTCCGTCTTCGCGGTTTTGCCAAATCCGCCGCGGTCGAAGCTACTCATACGCCCAAATGGACAGAAGGCTTAGGACGCCATAAGTGATGGGAGGCTCGCGGAGATGGACATTGGCCGCCATCTCAAACTTGGCTCTTAGCTTTTTAACCGGCCAAATCCGGGCAACGCCGAAGAGGCCCGCGCCCCGGCAAAACCCATGATGCCGACCCTCCCCGGCGGCGAGGCCCGCGAGTTTGTCCCCTGTGACCACCCTTTTTTTGAGCCACTCCTCGTATCTCGATCACGATACCGGGCCTGGTCATCCAGAAAATTCAGACCGTATCCGCGCAATAACGGAGGCCCTCGAACACGAGCGCTTCGCGGCGCTGATCCGGGCGGATGCGCCGGGACTCGATCGCGCGGCGGTCTTGCGCGTTCATCCCGCGCACTATGTCGATGCGATCGAGGCCGCGACCCCCTTACGCGGAAAAGTCCATCTCGATCCAGACACCGTGATGAGCGCGCAAAGTTTTGAAGCGATCGCCCATTGCGCCGGCGCCGTCACGGCGGCTGTCGACGAGGTCATGCGCGGCGGCGCTAAAAATGCCTTTGTTGCGTTGCGTCCTCCCGGCCATCATGCGGGGATCGCCTCGCCGATGGGGTTTTGCTTCTTCAACAACGTGGCGATCGCGGCACGCCACGCGCAAGTCGCGCATGGCGCCGACCGGGTGGCGATCCTCGATTTCGACGTGCATCACGGCAATGGAACTCAGGAGATTTTTTGGTCGGACCGCTCCGTTCTCTATGCCTCGACACATCAAATGCCGCTGTTTCCCGGCACTGGCGCACGCGACGAGCGCGGCGAGCATGACAATATCGTCAATGCGCCGCTCAGGGCGGGCAACGACGGCGAGATTTTTAGGGAGGCGATGGAAGCGGTGCTGTTGCCTCGCGTGAAATCGTTTCGCCCGGATTTGATCGTCATCTCGGCCGGCTTCGACGCGCATCGTCTCGATCCGCTCGGCGGTCTCGATTTTGTCGAGGAGGATTTTGCTTGGTCGACCGAGCGGCTGATGGAGATCGCGGAGAGACACGCGAAGGCCCGCATCGTTTCGGTTCTCGAAGGCGGCTATCACCTCGAAGGGCTCGCCCGCTCCGCCGCCGCGCATGTGGCGGCGCTGATGGGCGCGTGATAGAAGCGCTGCTGAAAAATTTACCGGAACGATGCGCCAATCGTACCAAAATGTTTCACGTGAAACATTTTGGTACGATTGGCGGTCTGCGCAAACGCACTTTTGCCGCGCGTGGCGAGGTACGAAGCTGGGATTTGGAACAAGCGGAGTGTTGAGATAAGGTTGAGCGTGGGGTGTCAGGTGATTCAACAGCTGGTTGCGCTGGCAAAACAGAGGGCACGGCGAACAATTGCGGACACGCGCCTTGCCATGGGCGGTGAGTTCGGCTAAGAACAGAAAAGGAACAAATGATTCGATTATCATGGGATACGACGGACGGGCAATTGCGAATTTCATCCTCGACTTCTGCGACAGCAGGGGCCGAAGTGTCACAAATCTCGCGTTGCAGAAGATTGTGTATTTCTGCCATGTTTGGTCGCTGATAAAATTGAACCGCCCTCTGGTCCGGCACAAATTTGAGGCATGGGAATTCGGCCCCGTGCTGCCCTACCTCTATCGCGAGTTCAAGAATTACGATCGCTCGCCTATCGTCGGACGCGCGAAACAAATCGATCCGACCGACGGCAAACATCGCATCGTCGCGTATAATTTCGATTCGGAAACAGATTCACTCTTGAACCAGATTGTCGAGTTTTACAGCAGACTGAGGGCAGGTGATCTTGTCGAACTAAGTCACGCGGAAGGGGGACCCTGGTACTCTGTCTGGCATCATGGGGGGTCTGCGAATCCCGGCATGAAAATCGAAGACGCGACGACTCACCGGCTCCCGACCCGAACCAATCAGGTCTCTTTGATTAGGAGAGGGTTGCTTTCATTTCAACTCCGGCGAAGCCGCTCCACTGCAGAACGCGCCCTCACGCTTGGATCGTGGTCTTCCCGGTTCGATCGGCTGCGGTGCCACGAGTTCAAGCGTTCCCGCTTCGCGGGTCCGTCATTTTCATCGCCACGGCAGGGATTCCCTTAATCAAACCGGAAAACTGTTCAGATAACCCGGGCCAGCTCTATCCCTCGCCTGCCGGATAATTCGGACTCTCTCTTGTGATCGCCACATCGTGAACATGGCTTTCCCGCAGGCCCGCCGAGGAAATTCGAACAAACCGCGCGCGCGCCTGGAATTCCGCGATGTCCGGGGCTCCGACATAGCCCATCGCGGCGCGCAATCCGCCGGCTAGTTGGTGCAGGATCACCGAGGCCGGGCCGCGATAGGGCACCTGGCCCTCGACGCCCTCGGGCACGAGCTTCAATTGGTCGGCGATGTCCTGCTGGAAATAGCGGTCCGCCGAGCCGCGCGCCATCGCGCCGACCGAGCCCATGCCGCGATAGGATTTGAACGAACGGCCCTGATAAAGATAGACCTCGCCCGGACTCTCGTCCGTTCCGGCGAAAAGCGAACCGATCATCACACAGTCGGCGCCCGCGGCGATTGCCTTGGCGACATCGCCGGAATATTTGATGCCGCCATCCGCGATGACCGGGACATTGGCGGCCCGCGCGGTTTCGGCGCAATCCATGATCGCGGTGAGCTGTGGCATTCCGACCCCGGCGACGATCCGTGTCGTGCAGATGGAGCCAGGGCCGATGCCCACCTTGATCGCGTCGGCACCGGCGTCGATCAGCGCCTTCGCGCCGTCGGCGGTCGCCACATTGCCCGCGAGGAGCGCGACTTTGTTCGATGCGAGCTTCAATCGCGCGACCTGACTCAACACGGCCTGCGCGTGACCATGCGCGGTATCCACCACGATGCAATCCGCCCCCGCATCGATCAACATGAGCGCGCGTTCGTAACCCTGGTCGCCCACGGTCGAGGCGGCGGCGACCCGGAGCCGGCCCTCCGCATCCTTGCAGGCGGCCGGATACAGCGTCGCCTTTTCCATGTCCTTGACGGTCACCAGCCCGACACAGCGGAAATCGTCGTCTACGACAATGAGCTTTTCCAGGCGATGCTGATGCAGGAGACGGCGCGCCTCGTCCTCGTTCACGCCTTCGCGGACCGTGATGAGATTTTTGGTCATCAATTCGCTGACGGGCTGCAACGGATTATCGGCGAACCGAACATCGCGGTTGGTCAATATGCCGCATAGCCTCGCCGGTTTACCGCTTGGGCCGCGCTCGACCACGGGAATGCCGGAAATCCCGTGCCGGCGCATAAGCGCTAGGGCATCGGCGAGGGTTTCATCTGGAAAAATCGTGATCGGATCGACCACCATGCCGCTTTCGTAGCGCTTCACCTTGCGAACTTCCTCGGCCTGGTCGGCGGGATCGAAATTGCGATGAATGACGCCTATTCCGCCGGCCTGGGCAAGCGCGATGGCGAGCTTCGCCTCGGTGACCGTATCCATGGCGGAAGAGACGATCGGAATGTTCAAACTGATCGTGGACGTGAGTTTCGTCTTTAGTTCGGCCGCGCCCGGCAAGACTGCCGAATGACCCGGCAGAAGCAGCACATCGTCAAAAGTGAGTGCTTCGGTGAGCGAGGGTCGCGTGATCAAAGCCAATGCCAACTTCATGGATTGCCTCGCGGCACCGCCGCAAGCGTTCGGGCGGGAAACGGAGTTTTGTAAAATAGCGCCGGTCGCGAGCTGCCGGCGGCTCATAGCACGCCCGGACCGGAGCGCAAAGGAGAGCGCGTATCCGCGGGCAAGCGGGCGGACTTTGGAACGCCGCATTTATGCTTAGCGTCGCGATGGCATTGAAGCGGCCGGCGGTTCGATTCCGCCTGGCCCGGCCACCCACTCCTCGAACTGCCGATTTACCGCGTCCCGTGGCGTGCAGGGCCGCGTTCCGCCACCAGCCTCGCGATCGCGGCGCGCAGCTCGGCGACGCCTTCGCCACTGCGCGACGAGGTGAAGATCGCCTCCGGAAACGCGGCGGGACGTTTGTTCACGAGGGCGAGCGTGGCGGCGAGGCGGCCTTCCCGCTCGGCGGCTTTCACTTCGTCCTGCTTGGTCAAGACGATCTGATAGGAAATTGCGGATTGATCGAGAAATTTCAGCATCTCGATGTCGATCGGTTTTGCGCCATGACGGCCATCGATGAGAAGAAACACGCGCAGCAACGGCACCCGGCCGCGCAAGAATTCCCCTATCATCCGGGTCCAGGACGCGGTCTTTTCCTTCGATGCCGCGGCATGGCCATAGCCGGGCATATCGATCAGACGCAATGTCGCCGTTTCCCCGTCGCCGCCAAGCCCGAAAAAATTAAGTTCGCGCGTGCATCCAGGCGTATGCGACGTCCGTGCCAGCGTTTTGCGATTGGTCAACGCATTGAGGAGCGAGGATTTTCCCACGTTGGACCGGCCGGCGAAGGCGATCTCCGGCGGGCCCGGCGGCGGCATTTGGGCGGCGTTCGCCGCTGCCCACAGAAACGCACACTCCCCCCCGAAAAGCTTGCGCCCTAATTCGGCAAAGTCAACAGGCACACACGCCAGATCTTTCACGGCCTGCGAGCCCGACCACTCAGGTTGTCGCTTTCTTGCGGAACAGGCCGGTCAAATTGTCCCAGAGTTCGATTTTGACGCCGGCCCGCTTCATGATCGCCGTCTGCTGAATGACCGACAAAAGATTATTCCAGCTCCAATAAATGACCAGGCCGGAGGCGAAGTTGCCGAGGGTGAACGTGAAGATGACGGGCATCCAGGTGAACACCTGCTTTTGCATCGGATCGGTCGGTTCCGGATTGACCTTCATCTGAATGAACATGGTAATGCCCATGATGACGGGCCAAACGCCAATCGCGAGGTAGGGGCCGAACATCGGCATCTGAGTCGGATCGAAGGGGATGAGACCGAACAAATTGAAGACATTGGTCGGGTCGGGCTGCGAAAGATCCTTGATCCAGCCGAAAAACGGCGCCTGACGCATCTCGATCGTGATGACGAGGGTCTTATAGAGCGCGAAGAAGACCGGAAGCTGAATCAGCACCGGCAGGCAGCCCGACAAGGGATTGATCTTTTCGCGTTTGTAAAGCGCCATGATTTCCGCCTGCTGCTTGGGCTTGTCGTCGGGAAAGCGGTCGCGGATCGCGGTGATCTGCGGCTGCACCGCCTTCATCTTGGCCATCGCGCGATAGCTCCGGTTGGCGAGCGGGAAAAAGAGTCCCTTGACCAGAACCGTGATGCACAAGATCGCGACGCCGAAATTGCCGACAAACCTGTAAATGAGGTCGAGCAAGCGGAACATCGGCCTGGTGATAAAATAAAACCAGCCCCAGTCGATCAGAAGATCGAACTTCTCGATCCCCAAATTGGCCTGATATTTGTCGAGCGTGGCGGTTTCCTTGGCGCCCGCGAAGAGCCTGGACGTGAATTCGCTCGAAGCGCCCGGCGCAAGCGTCCTTCCTTCCGTTCCGGCAAAACCAGCCTGATAAATCACGGGAGCGCCGCCAGATCCGGAATAGCTTGCTTCGACAGCCGTGCCCTGATCCGGAATGACAGCCGCGGCCCAATATTTGTCGGTGAGGCCTAGCCAGCCGCCGGTACCCGCGAAGCTCTTCGTCGCATGATCTTCCTTTTCGATCTTGTCGTACCTGATCTCCTGCACGCCGGACTCGCCAATCACGCCGACGAACCCTTCGTGCACTCTGTAATAGCCAGAAGCCACGGGCTTGCCATGGCGCTTGACGAATGCATAGGGGTGCAGTGTAACCGCCTGCGCGGACTTGTTCTCGACGCTGTCGGTCACCGTAAACATGTAACGGTCGTCCACCGCAATTTTGCGATGAAACAGGAGGCCCTGGCCATTGTCGTAGGTGAGCGTCGCGGGCGACGTTTCAGTCAGCGTATCATGATCGGCTTGCCACAACGTATCGGGCCCGGGCAGGACGAGATTCGCGCCGGGATCGGCGATGAAACCCGCCTCGGCGTAATAAGGCGACGGCGAACCCGCGGGCGAGAGCAAAACGATGTTCGGACTGTTGGGATCGACCGTCTCCCGGTAGGCCTTAAACGACACGTCGTCGATGCGCCCGCCCTTGAGGGCGATCGATCCGTAGATAGCGGGCGCGTCGAGTTTAACCCTGGGGCTTTCGGCCAAGGCATCGGCACGGCTCTTTTGCGGCGCCGAGGCCCCCTCCTGCGCCGGCGCGCTCAAGCCGGACGCTTGCGGCGGCCGCGTGGCTTGGAAATTGCCCGCTTGCTGCTCCGGCTGCGCGCCAGGGGTTGCGCGCGCGTGCATTTCAGCTTGGGTCTGCCGCTCCTTGTCGAGATGCGGCCGGGCATAAAACGCGTCCCATCCAAGAACGACGAGCAGCGACAGGCAGGTCGCTAGCATAATGTTTCTGGTTTCCTTGGTCATCCCTTGGGTTTCCTGCCTTTTTTACTCTGTCGCCGCGCCTCGTCCGCGTCGCCGGCGGCGCGGCCCTCGCGGTCATTATCCTTGCGGATGGGCGGCATCCTTGCGGATGGGCGGCTCGTTTTTCCGGGCACCGATCTTGCCGAGCGCCCGGAT
>QHBR01000092.1 GCA_003244015.1 Hyphomicrobiales bacterium
GGTATTTTTCGAGATGCCCTGTATTCTTTCGACAGCGGTCCGCACTTTCGGCGCGATAGGTATGTTGATTTAGTTGATTCCGCACTGATTAACACCGAACAAAAATTCGATACCGAGTTGAGGGCAATACACCCATTTGGCTTTGAAGTCTTCGAGAATAATCTGGATTTTCTCAGTTGCCACTTGCGCCGATTTTATATTTATCTGTATGCTAAACAGCATATAATCAACTCAATAGTTATCGAGGAACATTTTCTACATGAATTTCGATCTCGGTGTGCGGCCCTCGATCCTAGCTTCGAACGAAGTATTGCTATTTTGGCAGCTCGAACCGGGGCGCATATATCGCTGAGACCGGCGGAGCATAAATGGCAACGCGACGACCGGTTGATCGTAACCGAATTCCGGCACTCTCAGCTGAATCCTTTGCGTGATTACGCTCATTACCTGATTGGCTGTATTCCAGGAATATTAAATGGAAGTCTGTTTGAGATGCAGCGGTTTCGTACACGCTCGATGGCTAGGACACGAGTTTTCCAAATTTTCCTCACGTTGTACGAAGTTTTAGGTCAGTCTTACTTGGAACTCCCTGGACTCGAAGAACCGTTACGGAAATATCTATTCTCACATCAATCGCTCCCTCAATTTTATTTCGCGCCGGATACCATAGACGCTTCCAACCACCTGGAACTCGAAGCTTTGCAAACTATCCAACGGATTTTGGGTGAGATAGACGCGCGGATTGCCGTCCTACGTGGCAGAGGCTTGTCGGTGCCCGTCGCTGTGAAGGCATTTCACGGCGATGTCCACTTGTCCTATCCTATGCCGAGGCTTACCTACGACCTTTTCTGCCACAGGACAGAAGCCACATATGCCAGATTTTGGGTTACCGCTAAGTAGTCTGCGGCGGGATATCGCGAATCTTTCCTTGGACTTTATGAATCCTGAAAGTCGACGCATTTCGGGGATGTTTCGAAATTTTCCGCGCGACCATCACCAGAAACTTCTGGAACGACTGCTGAATTTGTACGTTTTGTGGTGCGGTGGGCACTGCATTCTACCACCAGGAGTTCTGTACGAATGCTCGATCGCAGATGCCGCAATTTCCCGCAAGATGCGGTTTCTGCGAGAACGATACATACGCGTTCCAATGGAAAACATGGACCCTGACGATTTTTTGTTTGAGCGGCGATATGAATACAATCCACATAAAGACTACTTCCCTGATTTGTTTCTCGATCGACCAACTGCTCTTTCCGAGGCTCCGGAAGCGATCGTAGCAAAGCTATCACGCACGGGCCGTTCGATCGCGCAGGCTTGGGAAGCCCTTCCCGAGAAGCTTGAAACTTCTCCCATCCCGCAATGGGCAAAAGCGAGTGACGCTCAGATCTCGATGCGAAGAATGGCTAGCATTCCTAACGAAATGATACGCCGCGGTGATACCCTGACTTGGCCTGATCTCTTGCGTGAAATCCAAGGCCATCCATATTCAACGGATAAGGTCACGTCGCGACGGTGGTTGCAGCACCTGTTTTTGGAAAGTTACAGCACGTCGTTTAGTCTGCGAGTGATCCGCCATCTACCGGCCCAACTTCCGGAACTGGGATATGTGGGTCGTGATCTTGCGTACGACTATGATGCGATAAAGGCCGTTTTCAACCTGTGGGGAATGTTTAATTCGATTCTCGACATGACCGATTTGGAAATCGTTCTGCTTAGAAGTGGTCCCGGCTTTGTACGCTTTCGGCAATTGTTTGACCGTATTTCGTCGTCCTGCAATTCCGTCGCCGAATTGAAGGGGATTTTCGCACTAGCCTGTAACCAGCGGCGGGGGCATCATGCTATTAATAAGTTTTTGACTGCCAAGGGTCGCTTATCGCCAGAGACACTCGATGCATTTTTTAATGAAGTTGCAGGCCGTATCATCCCTTCGACTAATACTATAAAGCAAGAACTGACAAAGTTTTCTGGGAGGGGTCACGTATCCTCCCCGAATCCCTGGACTTTAATCATAGGAGAGTTGAATATGAATCCCACTAGCTTCAACGCTGGCCGTGACATTATTGGCCAAAATCTTGTTGGCGGGAACATGATCGGCAGTGCCCACGCAGCGCTTCAGAATATGTCGTCCTCGCGCGGAGTAGAACAATCCACACTTGAGCAACTTTTGCGTTTTATGGAGAGTGCAAAGGGCGTAAGTGCCGAGGATGGAACTGATGCTGTCAAGGCGATTGAAGCAGTTGCGAAGGAAGGAACGCCAGGCGCGAAGAGAGGATTGATTGAGTGAGGCTGCTCGGATTGTGTTGGCGTCATCTGGCGCACATACACCGGGCATTGATGGAATGGACAATCGCTTCCAGCCAGGCATCAAACTCATTAAGCATGATGTCGCTAAAAAAGATCGGCATGGGAACAATTGCAATCAGTGAGACAGCTGAGCAGATTGATAAGTTCGTTCAGATCATATCGCAATGGATCTGATGAGACATGTCGAAAACAGCGCGTGTGTTCGGCCCATCATTGGAGAGGTGTAGCCACACGCATGCCGCAGCATATGCGGATGTACCGAAAATGAAAACTTCGCGGCTTCCCCTATCCGCGTGACCATCTTGCGAACTCCAGCCATCGTCATTGGAGCACGCCGCTCGGTCCTTGGAGGAATTGTTGGCTGAGTTCCCAGGCCGCCTGTTCGTCGAAGAACTCGCGCGCGCCGAAGGAGAGTCGATGAGCAAGCGTCGAGCCTTCGTTCGATGTAATCGAAGGGATATGCAATGGGTCAAAGCATGCTGGTACGATCGATAAGCGGCGGATCGTTGAGCCAGGACGACCTCGAACACGTGGAAAAGAACGTCAAGCACTACTACGGGTCCTATAGATGCCGCTTTCGCGCAGATTACTCTACCGGAGGTTCAGAGGACGCAATCAGACCCAGCCCGGAGAGCATTCCGGCAACGATCCCACTTAGCAGTCCATCCCCTGTCCCGCCTTATGCGCTGCCAAAAAAGTGCCACAAGTCAAATAACATATTGATATTATTTATAAATGCACCCGTTTGGAAGGCTGCTGCTCTACCATTGAGCTACACCCGCGAAGCTTTTGTGTCATAGGCCTCCGGAGGCCGCACCGCGCATGAATTGTGCGCCGCTTGCAATCGAACCTATAAAGCAAGTCAACGCCCCATGAAAGTGCAGCGGAAACTGTTTCTGCCATTTTGCTTGGTTCCCGCGGCGGTGCAAGGGATGCGTGGCGCAAAAGCAACATCCCAGTGCTCCATGGCGGCGCCGCGATGCTGACCTTGATGCAGCTCGGCGCCCTGGTCCCGCTTCATATTGGCCGCGCCCCGCGCGCCACGAAAACCGCGCCACCGGAATCGTCATGCTCGCGTTCAACGCGGCGCTAATGGCAAGCATCTTTGGGCTCTATTACCTCGCCTCGGAAATTCTAAGGCCATGGGCGAGCGGCCTTCATATCGCCTTCGGGAGTGTCATGCCTTTACTTTTTCTGGCGCATGTCAAGACCGGGCGGAAGCTCGCGGAGAGATTGCTTTCCAGCGACCATGTGGTGGAAATTCCCATAGGGATCTGTCGATGAATACGATTGGACTTGCTGCCATTTTGCCTGCCGTATTTCTCTTCGCGACGGATTTGAGGACGCATGCGGATGGATACGGCGAGTTCGCGCGCCGTCGCCCTCGCCTCGGGCGGGCGCAGCGCGGAAATCCGCTTTCGCTATCTCGGCCCCAGCGCCGAGACCAAGCCGCTCGCCTCGGGCGAACTCCGGCGCCAGATCGGCCTAAACTCAGGGCGCAGGATAACGTGCAACCTTGTTTATGCGATGTAGCATATCGAGCCAGATGCGAAACTTGGCGTCTCGGTCAAGCGTAACCCTGGCAAGCGCACGCACGAAGCGTGCCACGCCGGCGGCTATGTGACTATCAAGCCGGTTATCAGCGCGCCGCTGCCGAAGCTTGCAGTTGGGGAATGGTACGATCTGCGCGCGGATTTGCGCGGTGCGGAACTGACCCTGGCCGCCGACGGCGCGACCGTGTGGCGCGGCACGCTCCCCACTGGCGTCAATGAATTTTACGGGCCGTCGGGAATAAGGACGGAAAATGCGCGTTTCGAATTCGAGTTTCTCGCCGACGCCGGGCCGTCGCACGCGCCCACAGCCGCTCGATGCGATACGGGACCAGCCGACTAATACGGATTCGCGTGACGGCGAATCGCGACCGCCTTGGGGCTCTATTACCTCGCCTCGAAATTTTTAAGGCCATGGGCAAGCGGCTTTGACATCGCCTTCGGCCTCGCCATTCCTTTGTTGTTTCTGGCGCATATCAAGACCGAGCGGAAGCGCCAAAAGAGATTGCATGAAGTGTTCAATTGTCATGTGTTTGAGCGAAGCCCAGGGAGAGTTGCGTCTTGGTCACAACCAGTTCGGTTGAGCGCGTCGAAGGGTCCGGCACGCCGCCGAGCATGGTGGCTCGCGCAGCGGGCCTTGCGAATGGCAATGGGCGCTCAAACTTGCCAACAAGGCCAAATCGAGCCAATCTGAGCGCCCCTGAACAGGGGATGTGCGATCAATGGCGGTTCCGTACTTTTCTCGGACCGGCAACTGTTCGGGCCAATTCGAGAAGGAGTAAGCGTTAATTCGAATTTGGCGAAGATCTTGCAATGCGATTTTTCCAATTCTGTTCGTGGAGGCAGCCATGGCCGCGCGGTCTACTAGCGTTACGATACGAAACGAGACAAGTTTCCCCGAATCCTGGATTGGCGCCCTGATCGCATTGGCGCTGATATTCGCGCCGCATATCGCCGTCGGCGCGGTTGGGGCGGAGAGCACTGCGACGTCGAGAGGCGCCGCAAGCCTTGGTGTGCGCGCCGGCGGACCTGCCGGCCGGATGCTCGACGCGAAAGCGGGGACGCCATGGCCCGGAGCCTACCAAGAGGCCAAGACCAAGGTTGACGCCGCGGCTTCGACAGCGCTCGCAGCGAGCAATGGCAAATTCGCCCAGACGGAAGAGGCGCGCGACGCCGCCGAGAAGGCCGAGAATTCAAGCAAAGCAAAGGCCGACGAACAAGCGAAGTCCGCCGGTTCAAGTGAAACCTCGGGCAAAAGTGACAACAAGTCTTCCATGATCGCGCCGTTTGCCATCTCGACGAATAAGTCGGTCCTCGATGTGCTCGACCTCTTGCTTCTCAGCGGGTTGATGGGGATGGTGGGGCAGGGCGCGCGCACCGTCGTCGGACTGAAGAAGCTCTCGGACCAGTCGAATACCGCTCCGAGCCAGGCGGATAGCTTTGCCGCGTCGCGACTCTTCATCGGTCTGATGATCGGTTTTATCGCCGGCGTCGTGGGTGGTTTGACGTCCAAGGTCTTCGACGCGCAAGCCATCGACGGCGATATACTGTTTTATCTAGTGGATCGACTCTAACTT
>QHBR01000264.1 GCA_003244015.1 Hyphomicrobiales bacterium
ATATTTTTCGAGGTGCCCTTGAAGAATTCATGCTGGCTAAACTCTACTGTCTTAACTTTTTCTGGGTCATGTCTACAAGGAAATGACAAGTCCAATTTTTCGCCCCCCAACTTTATGACAATTTGAGAAATAACTTCACCGACTAACCGCCAGGCGCCGACCGACAACTCCAACAGTTCCTTGTCAGGAAACTCTGGGATTTTCCATTCCCTTCGAATCATTGCCACGAGTCACAATCTGGACCTGCTAGATCTCGAATTAGTTTGTCTGTTCTGCATAGGGCTTTGAAGCGTTCATACGCTTCTTGTGTAGTTTCATAAGGGGCAACATGAAAGGCTATTGAAATCTTTATTCCTCGGCCTTCGGTAGTGCCTACGCAGCCCTTGCTTAGCACCTCCAGCATGCCCTGATGAACTATGAAATCTCTTTTCTTATGCAGTATTGATAATAGCTCGTTGGAACGGAACGAATCAATCAACCCCTTGAATTCGCTTTAATACTCACGATGATTCTGCAACTCCATCTTGAGAATCTGCGGAATCTCTTTTACAGCGCGAATGAAGGAATTTAGCGAGTACCTAAACAAGTCTGGAGTGTGATAGTTAGCCTCCATTTGGTGGATATGCCAATGGCACTCCACCCACCTATCCAAACCGGCTTCTATATAAGAGTGCGGACAATTCATGGCTTCTTAACTCTTAACGTACCCAAGCTGAGGCGCAGTCGTCCGACGGGGACGCCCGTAAAGTGGTCCCAGTAATTGATACGAGTCTGGCCGCCAATCCCCCGGAGTTCGCAAACATCCGTGCCCGTGTTCAATTAAAAACCCGAAACACCGCAACCCGCACCGCCAAGCGACAGATCGCCGACGGATCGCAAGCGAGAATGGAAGCACCGCCGCGGACGCGAGCTAACCGAAATATCCGGCGTCGTCAGACTGTTCGACCCTGAGCGTTTGCACTGCTTCCCTGACGAGCGGATCGAGCCCTTCGCCGCCGTCGCTCAAATGACGGACGATTTTCGTTCGCATGCTCGGGTCCCAGAATTTGGTGAGATGATTGGCGATCCCGGCAACCGCCGTTTCATGTTTTTGGGGCGCGAAGAATTTTCCGATCTGATTTGCCATATAGACAAGCTTCTTGGGCGAATTGTCATGCGACATGATGCGCGGCTCGACCGATGATGCGTTGATGGTGCGTGAAGACTTCGAAATCCTGGCCCCGCACGACCGCGACGAGGGTGATCCCGCTGGCTTCGGCAAGGCGGACCCCTGCCGCCGTCGGCGCCGACACGGCGGCGACGACCGGCGCCCCGAGCCGCGCCGTCTTTTGGATGAGTTCGATCGAGACCCGGCTCGTCAGCAGCACGAGCCCATGTGCTGCCGGAACGGCACTCCGCGCGAGCGCGCCAATCAGCTTATCGAGCGCATTGTGGCGCCCGACGTCCTCCCGCGCGGCGACAAGGCCGTGTGCCGGAGTCCAAAAGCCCGCGGCGTGAACGGCGTGGGTTTGGCCATTAAGCTCTTGGTCCGCCGAAAGGGAAGCCATGGCCTCGACGATCGCCCCGGAGTCGAAACGGCTCGCGTTGGAGACGACGGGCGCGGGGCGCGTCGCTTCCTCGAGACTTTCGATGCCGCAGAGTCCGCAGCCGGTCGGCCCCGCCATGCTGCGGCGGCGGGCGGCATAGGACTTGGCGCGCGCCTCCGGCAACCAGGCTCTGAGCTCGATTCCTAGCGGCGTCGCGACCACGTCGAGGCTCGCGATCTCGCTTGAATTTTCAATCAAACCTTCGGTGAGGGCGAAACCAACCGCGAAATCCTCCAAGTCGCCTGGCGTCGCCATCATCACGGCATGGGTCGTGCCGTTAAAGGTGAAGGCGATCGCCGTTTCCTCCGGCACCGCGCGAACCGAAACGGACATCTCCCCGCGCCGCCACGCGAGGCAGGGAACGCTGAGCGACAGCGGCGGCGGCTGTTCGTCGCCCATGAGGTCTCTCGGTCATTCCGCGGCTTCGACGGTCTCGGCGATGCGGCGGCTTTGCTCGGCCTGCTCGCGATAGCGCTCCTGCCAGCCGGTCGGCCCATTCGAACGCGATGTTTGCACGGCCGTGACTTTGTATTCGGGACAATTGGTCGCCCAGTCGGAGAAGTCCGTCGTCACGACATTGGCCTGCGTGGACGGATGGTGGAACGTCGTGTAGACGACGCCCGTCGCCACGCGATCGGTGACGAGCGCGCGCAAGGTGGTTTCCCCGGCGCGGCTCGAAACCTTCACCCAATCGCCATCGCGGACGCCGCGTTGTTCGGCGTCGTGCGGATGGATTTCCAGACGATCCTCTTCGTGCCAGGCGACATTTGCCGTGCGGCGCGTCTGCGCTCCGACATTATAGTGGCTGAGGATGCGCCCGGTCGTGAGCAGCAGCGGGAAACGCGCCCCGGTCCGCTCGTCGGTCGCCACATATTCTGTGACGACGAATTTGCCTTTGCCCCGCGCGAAGGCGTCGATGTGCATGATCGGGGTCCCTTCGGGCGCGGATTCATTGCAGGGCCATTGGACCGAGCCCGCTTCGTCAAGCTTTGCGTAAGAGACCCCCGCAAAAGTCGGCGTCGTCGCCGCGATCTCGTCCATGATCTCACTAGGATGCGCGTAATTCATGGGAAAGCCCATGGCATTCGATAGCGCCATGGTAATTTCCCAATCGCCGAACCCGTTCTTGGGGCTCATCACCTTGCGCACACGTCCGATGCGCCGCTCGGCATTGGTGAAGGTCCCATCTTTTTCGAGGAAGGTGCAGCCCGGCAGGAACACATGCGCGTAATTCGCGGTCTCGTTAAGGAAGAGATCCTGCACGACCACGCATTCCATGGCGGCGAGGCTCCTGGCGACATGCGTCGTGTCGGGATCGGATTGAAGAATATCCTCGCCCTGGACGTAAATACCGCGGAAAGTGCCCTCGACGGCGGCGTCGAACATGTTCGGGATGCGCAACCCAGGCTCTTTGTCGAGGGCGACGCCCCAAGCCTTCTCGAAGATCGAACGCACGGCGTCGTTCGAGACGTGCCGGTAGCCCGAGAATTCATGCGGGAAGGAGCCCATGTCGCAGGCGCCCTGGACGTTGTTTTGGCCCCGCAACGGATTGACGCCCACCCCGCGCCGCCCAAGGTTTCCAGTCGCGAGCGCGAGATTGGCGATCGCGAGCACCGTGGTCGAGCCTTGGCTGTGTTCGGTGACGCCGAGCCCATAGTAGATCGCCGCATTGCCGCCCGTGGCATAGAGCCGCGCGGCCTTGCGGATCGTGTCCGCCGGAACGCCGGCGACTTTTGCGACCTCTTCCGGGCTATTGCGGGGCTTCGACACAAACTCCGCCCAATCCTGGAATTCCTGCCAGTCGCAGCGTTCGCGCACGAATGCCTCGTTGACGAGCCCCTCAGTGACGAGGACATGGGCAAGCGCGGTCAAGACCGCGACATTGGTTCCGGGTTGCAATGGCAAATGATAATCGGCCGCGACATGCGGCATGCGCACGAGGTCGATCCGGCGGGGATCGAGAATGATCAGCTTGGCGCCCTCGCGCAGTCTTTTTTTCATGCGGGAAGCGAACACCGGATGCGCATCGGTCGGGTTGGCGCCGATAATCAAGACCACGTCCGTTTCATCGACCGAATCGAAATCCTGGGTTCCTGCGGACGTGCCGAAAGCGGTCCCGAGGCCATAGCCCGTCGGCGAATGGCAGACCCGCGCGCAGGTATCGACATTGTTGTTGCCGAAGCCGGCGCGAACGAGTTTCTGGACGAGGTAGGTCTCTTCGTTGGTGCAGCGCGACGATGTGATGCCGCCGACGGAGTTCTTGCCATGCGCCGCCTGAATGCGCTTGAACTCGGAGGCGGCATGACCGATCGCCTCGTCCCAGGAGACTTCACGCCAGGGGTCTGAGACCTTGGCGCGGATCATCGGCTTCAGGATCCGGTCCCGGTGGGTGGCATAGCCCCAGGCAAAGCGGCCCTTGACGCAGGAATGGCCGTGGTTCGCCTTGCCGTCCTTGTAGGGAACCATGCGGATGAGCTCCTCGCCCCGCATCTCGGCCTTAAAGCTGCAACCGACCCCGCAATAGGCGCAGGTCGTTACCGCCGAATGTTCCGCCTGGCCGATGTCGATTACCGACTTCTCGACGAGAGTCGCGGTCGGGCACGCCTGGACGCAGGCGCCGCAGGACACGCATTCCGATTCGAAGAAGGACTCCATTTGCCCCGCCGAAACCCGGCTCCCGAAGCCGCGCCCATCGATCGTGAGGGCAAAGGTTCCCTGGACTTCCTCACAAGCGCGAATGCATCGGTTGCAGACGATGCATTTTGCCGGATCGTAGGTGAAATAGGGGTTCGACTCGTCTTTCTTGTCGGCGAGGTGGTTGGCGCCCGCGTAGCCGTAGCGCGCATCGCGCAGCCCAACGTTGCCCGCCTCCGTCTGCAACTCGCAATTGCCGTTGACCGCGCAGGTGAGGCAATCGAGCGGATGATCGGAGATATAAAGCTCCATCACACCCTTGCGTAGGGCTTTCAGGCGCTCGGTCTGGGTGTGGACCACCATGCCCGGCGCGACCGGGGTGGTGCAAGAGGCGGGGGTTCCGGCGCGGCCTTGGATCTCGACCAGGCAGAGACGGCAGGAGCCGAACGATTCGAGCATGTCGGTAGCGCAGAGTTTTGGGATTTTGGTCCCAACTTCCATCGCCGCTCGCATGATGGACGTGCCTTCCGGCACATGCACTTCCATTCCGTCGATGGTGAGCGTGACCGTTTTGTCCGACCGCGACGCGGGGGTTCCGTAATCGATCTCGGTGATTAGCGACATGACAGTCTTCCTCATTCAGCGGCGGCAAGAGCACGCGATTCAGCGGCGGCAAGAGCACGCGGCGCGAAATCTTCCCTAAAGTGGCGAACGGCGCTCATCACGGGGTAGGGCACGAAACCCCCGAGCGCGCAGAGTGAACCGAATTTCATCGTATTGCAAAGATCTTCGAGGAGGACCATATTCTCCGCCGTCTTTACGCCGGCGAGCACGCGATCGATGACCTCGACGCCGCGGGTCGCGCCGATGCGGCACGGCGTGCATTTGCCGCAGCTCTCGATCGCGCAAAATTCCATCGCGAATCGCGCCATCCTCGCCATGTCGACGGTATCGTCGAAAACGACGAGACCGCCATGGCCGACGAGCCCGTCGCATGCCGAAAACGCCTCGTAATCATAAGGCGTATCGAACAGCGAGCGGGGAAAATAGGCGCCGAGCGGGCCGCCGCATTGCACCGCTCGCACCGGCCGGCCGGACAGGGTGCCGCCGCCGATCGAGTCCACGATCTCGCCGAGCGTCAAGCCGAACCCGGTCTCGTAAAGCCCGCCGTAACGGACGTTTCCCGCGATCTGGATGGGCATTGTCCCGCGCGAACGCCCGAATCCGAAACCGGCATAAAACTCGGCGCCGCGGTCAAGCACCGTTGGCACCGCCACCAGCGACAAGACATTATTGACGACGGTTGGCCGCGCGAACAGCCCTTTATGCGCGGGAAGGGGTGGTTTCGCGCGCACGATGCCGCGCTTGCCTTCCAGGCTTTCGAGCATGGAAGTCTCCTCGCCGCAGATATAGGCGCCGGCGCCCATCCGCAATTCAAGTTCGAAAGTAAAGCCCGAGCCTTGGATGTTGGGGCCGAGGTAGCCCGCCTCCCGCGCAATCCGCAGAGCCTCCGAAAAGGTTTTCCCGGCATGCGGATATTCCGAGCGGCAATAGACATAGCCTTTGGTCGCGCCGACGCCGATGCCGCAAATCGTCATGCCTTCGATCAGCGCGAAGGGATCGCCCTCCATGATCATCCGATCGGCGAAGGTTCCGCTGTCGCCTTCGTCGGCGTTGCACGCGACATATTTGCGGTCGGCTGATGTATCGGCGACGGTCTTCCATTTGATTCCGGTCGGGAAACCGGCGCCGCCGCGGCCGCGAAGCCCGGATTTCGTCACCTCGGCAACGATCGCGGAAGGCCCGATCTCAATGGCACGCGCGAGCCCCTTCCAGCCGCCATGCGCGGCGTAATCGGCAAGCGAGAGCGGGTCAATGATGCCGCAGTGGGCAAAGGTGAGGCGTGTCTGGCCCGAAAGAAACGGATGCTCCTCCGGCTTGCCGATCCGGAGCGCATGCGCGCCGCCGGACATCAGGCCGGAGTCGAAAAGGGAAGCGATGTCCGAAGCCGATACCGGGCCGTAGCCAATGCGCCCGTGGGCGGTCTCGACTTCGATCAAAGGCTCCAGAAAGAACATCCCGCGCGAGCCGGTGCGGACGATCTCGACCGGAAGAACGCGCGCGCGCACTTCCGCCGCGATACTCGCCGCGACCTGGTTGGCGCCAACCGCGAGCGCGGCGGCATCCTTGGGAACGAAAATACGCGTCATGCCGCGCGCGCCTCTTCGAGAGCCTCGGTGATTTTGTCCAGGTTCAAGCGTCCAAGTGGCTCGCCATCGAGAAGAGCCGAGGGCGACGTGGCGCAAAGGCCAAGGCAATAGACCGGCTCGACCGTCAGTTCGCCATCGCGGGTCGTGCCATGCCAGCCGACGCCGAGTTTGGCCAGGACGGCCGCCGCCAAATCCTCGCTGCCCATGCTCTGGCAGGCTTCCGCGCGGCAAATCTGCAAAATGTGCGGCGCGCAAGGTTCGCGGCGAAAATCATGATAGAACGTCACGACGCCATGGACTTCGGCGCGGGTCAGATTAAGTGCCTCCGCAATGAGCGACACGGCGGCGGCGGCCACGCAACCGAACTCTTCCTGCAACGCGTGCAGGATCGGAAGCATCGGGCCTTCAAGCCCGGCATGTTCGGCAATAATCTGCTTGGCGCGCTCGGCGTCCCAGGCGAAGGCCTCGGGCATCCGTTTCCCATCCATTCTGCGTACCGTTGGAAATATGGGCCTTTGGCACCCAAAGATCAATAGAATAGTCTTGTAAACTTATTGGTATCTTCTATCAATCGAAATGTCCGCAACTCAAACTTCTATCAATGGGATCGCTCAAATGTCACCGTTTTTGCGGCATGGCGAGCCTGCTTGCTTCGGCAACAAGCGCCCGGGTTAGCGGCGGGATTGGTTCCCGACGCGGCGACACGAGCCCAATGACATGAAGTTCGCGGGGTTCCATGATGGGAATCGAACGCAGAGGCTCGCTCACGCCCAAAAGATTGGCGAGCTTTTCCGGCACGATGCATGCGCCCCCGCCGCTCCGGACATGCGAAAATAAAACCACCATCGAGTTGGATTCGATAGGTGGCGGCGCGGCGGGGTTCGCCAGGAGCCGGTCGATAATGCGGCGGTTTTGCATGTCGGGGGTGAGCAGGCAGAGGGGAATGCGCCCGACATCCGCCCAAGTCACCTCGGCGCGCTCGGCGAGCGGGCTTCCGGCGGAGGTCAAGAGCCTGTACTGCTCCCGGTAAAGCGGCACCATGTGGAGCTGGCCGAGCGGCTCGTTGTCGAGATACGTCAAGCCCGCGTCGATCTGGAAATCGTCGAGCATGGAGAGGATTGCACTGGATGTGCTCGAAAGAATCGTGAAGCGCACGTCCGGATGTTTGGCCCGGAAAGGCGTGGTGAGTTCGGCCGCCATGGGGAGCGCGGTGGGCACGGCGGCGAGCGTCAAATGCCCGGCGAGCGCGGTCTTGGACGCATGAACGTCCTGCCGCATGGCACGCGCGTCGCTGACGATGCGCCTTGCCCATTCGAGCACGCGCTCGCCTTCCGCCGTCAGTCCGTAAAAACGCGAGCTGCGATTGACGAGCAGCGCCCCAATGTGTCTTCGAGCTGTTTGATGCCCGCCGACAAGGTGGGCTGGGTCACCCCGCAGCTTTCCGCGGCGCGGCTAAAATTGCGTTCCCGCGCCAACGCTATCAAGAATTCGAGCTTGTCGATCACGGCGGAGCTAAAGAGAGTTCGATGCCGGCCGCGCGGACGGCGGCCTTCCGGCGCGCGAACGCCGTGATCAAGGCCGCGTGGCTCCAGGCGAGGGATTTGGCTGACGTCTGGACGCCAGTTGCTTGGTCGAATTGCTCCGAAAGCTCCCCACAGGCGGGGGTATAGGCCGCAACGGTTACCATGAATTGATCGCCGCGCCGGAGCAAGGCCTCAAAACGGCGGTTTCGATGCTCTAACGTCGGCGGCGGGAGCGCCAAGGAATCGTCCGCCGCGCCCAGCCGAAGCAAGAACTCCTTATTGTCCGCTGTTACCGGAACCTCCGCGCCCGCCACTGCTTCGGCGAGAGCATAGTAAAATTCCGCCGCGCCAAGCGTTGAAAAATAATAGGCGCCACCGCTGAAGTAACGGTCGCCCGCATAGCGCCCCATGGCGGGGCCCCGGGTTTCCGGACGGTGCCTGTTGATCGCGTAGCTTGCGTCAAAGAGTTCCTCGAGCCGCGCGAGGGTCGCCATGACCCTCGGATCGAGAATGCTATGCGCTCCCTCCGCGCGCGCGGCGTGGATCACCGCGAGAATCGTCGCGAAATCGAGTTCCTTTCCGCTCACCCCGTTTTCGACACCGCGGCGGCTTACGTAAAATCCCTTTTCCGGGCACCAGTATTCGTCGAGCGATTTTGCGATCTCTTGCGCAGCGTCCCGGCAGGTTTGCGCGCGCGGGGGTTCGTCTTCGACAGCTTCCTCCATCCAAGAAGCGCCATCGGCGAGCGCCGCGTGGTGGATAAGCCGTGTGCTATAATGGTGCCCTAACTCTTCCTCCCAAATGTCGAAACAGGGCTCGCGCCAGTGGCGGACGATAAAGCAAAGATCGGTCAAAATAAGCGCGCGCATGGATGCGCGGGCCTGGCCATCGAGGGCGTCGAGAGGCCAGAAGCGCATCAGGGCGAGAGCCCGCAAGGCCGGACCGTCGTGTTGCGGGCGCGACCATTTGGAGATGTCGAGGCTCGCGTTCGGATTGAACCGCGGCTCGCCAAGAACCCGATCCCCCACAATCGCGCAAATATCGTTGTCGTCCCGCACATATTGCAAAAAGAACGGCTCAATATTTTTTCTAAAATCGCCGGCAAGCCGCAAAAAGTCGTCCCCGTCAAGACGATTGAGAGAGAGGCTGAACGCGACAAACTCCTTGAAACGAACGAGTGCTTCCCCGGCATGGTTTCCGTCAATGATGAGATGGCGCAGTGCATCGATGACGAGCGCCGAATCGCGCAGCCAATGGAAGAAATAGTCGGGGTCGGGGTCCCAGGAGCCGATCGCGGTCGAAGCCAGTATTGATCCCCGCGCGGGCCTTATCGTTTGGCCAAACCCCGGCCGCTCCTTGACGAGATGCGTCGCCGAAATGGCGCGCAGCATCAAGGCCGCTGAAACATCGTTTTGGCGCGCCATCCAATCGAGCAAAAGAGATTTTTCGTCGCCCGGAACGCCCCCGGTAGCCGATCCGTCCGTTGCCATCGGCTTTTCTCCAACTGGGTATCCCCTTCACGCCCGTAAATCACTGGAACTCCAGATATTTCTGCCCTCTTCAAAAATATAACATAGTCCGCAAGAGCCACTGTCTTTAGCAAGCGTTCCTATAAAAAATTTATGACCCTGACGACCAATTGTAATAGTGGCTATATTTTCAGACTGTCTTAGTAAATTATGTTTCTGGCCACGGTTATCACTCGCTTCCCATACAGAATTTAAAGAAATATCTTTATGAATTGTTGCAAGAGAAAGCGTTAGCCCATTTCCTTTGTTGTAATTAGATAAAGGAAGGATACTCTCACAAAACATTCTCTTGTATTTTTGTTGAATAAAAGTATCTACAGAAAGATCGATAGTTGAACTTGTATCTTTTAAAAATCTAATTTTTATTCTAGGCTGAATAGCATCAATTCCAGTTGAGAGGTCCGTGCTTGCAGTAACGAAATGGATAACTTCTATTAAATCTTCTCCACCAAGAGCGAATATCAGAGCTTTCGTTCCAAAGAGCTTCCCAAAATCTTCCTGCCCAAACGGCCAAGGAAATGATTACAATCCAACCCCAAGGAATATGGGTCCACCACGACGTTGAATTAACGTAATTTTTTGCAATCATCGCGCAGGCTGCGCCGCCAGCGGGAATACACAAGATCTTTAATAAGGGCTTTAAAAAAATAAGGCTTTAAAAAGCATTCTCTATTCCTGGAGGGATACCCGAAAGGAATCAACAGTATCTTTAGGGGGTAATCTTTAATGGTTAGAACCGATACTAGGCCGAATCGGAGCTCTGATAGTTTGCCTCCGACGGGCTTGAAGGGGATACCCAGATTCTCCTAAGCCCCATGCAGGCTGGAAAAGCCGAGACGCGCCAGCCCGGTCCTGACATCGGGGTCGGCCATGAACAGCTTCCACAAAAGCCCGCTCCGGTAATTCTCGATCATGATCACGATCGGCCCCTGATCGATTGCAAGATACGTGCTTGCATACCAGTCATGGCTCTCGCTGAAGGCGTCGGTGAAACCGAAGCGGCCCCAAATTCTATCACCCAGCGCATCGTAAAAATGGCGAAGGGCGCGCATCGCCTGTTCCGGCGCATAGGGAAAGCTCGACAGCGCCGCCGCCGGGGTGATGACGCCATTATCGTTGTCGGGCGCATGCGCACGGTAACCGTCCGGATCGTCGCTCGCGGTCAAGCCCCAGCATGAAGATCCGAAGCCTTTATGGTTGTTGGGATTGCGCACGCAGTGCTCGTAGTTGATCAGAGTATGCTGGACGTTTTGTTCGAAATAGCTTGCATAGGTGTCCTTTAGCCCGCGCGGATCGAGCCCGCAGAAGGAATAATGAGAAAAGAACAAAGGCCCGCCGAAGTCCGGGCCAAGCGGCAGATCGATATCGTAATAGCGGCGGCGGTTGATGAAGGTGCGGCTTTGCGCGAAACCAACATGGTAGACGGCGGCGCCGATTGCGTAACGGGGCGAGGCGGCGGCGAGCACGTAAGTAATGAGGCATTCGTTCCAGCCGCGAATGTCAAGATCGAGGCTGAAGCCATTGTTTGGACTCCAATGCCAGGTCAAGACATGGCGGCCGTCGCGCGCGTGCCAATTCCATTCGGCATCGAGCCACAACCAGGTAATCCGATCGCGAAGGCTTTTCTCGGCGGGGTTGTCCGCATTAAAATATTGGCGGGCGCATAGGAGGCCTTGAAACAGAAACGACGTCTCGACGATGTCGGAACCATCGTCCTTGCGGCCAAATCTTATCGTCGCCCCGGTACGGCCATTCATGTAATGCGGGAAGAGACCATGGTAGCATGGCGCCCGTTCCAGAAAGTCGAGCATGAGGCCGAGACGGTTCGCTGCTTCGCCCCGTGTGATCCAACCGCGCTCGGTCGCGACAATGATCGCCATGACGGCAAAGCCGGACCCCCCGGTGCAGACGAGATCGTCGCCGGGGTCCGTGGCAAGCCCGGTGCGGTCGCGCGCGAGGCCGCAGAGCGGATGCGCGCCCTCCCAAAAAAAACGGAAAGTCTGGCGCTGGATGAAATCGACGAGCGCCGCGTCCGGCACGCCCGCGCGGGCCTTGATGTTCTTTGAACGTTTGCCCGAGGCTGGCACCGGCTGGCAATTCCTAATTCCGGCGGTCAACCGGCGGGGGCTTCTAGTTTCGCGGGTTGTACAGGAACCGGGGTCCCCGCATAGGGCGGCAAGCGCTCGCCTTCCGGGTCTTCGATTAGGTGAAGGACACGCGTGAAAAATCCTCGCCGCGTGTCCGCCTGGCCGATATTGACGATTGCCGCGTCCGCCAGTTCCTGGCCAAAAATATCGAGGACCAAGGCGCGCGCTTCCTCGTCGAGGTGATCGATGGCTTCGTCGAGCATTATCCAGCGCGGCTTATGCAGCAGGAGCCGGGCGAAGGCGAGCTTGTGCTGATCCTCGGGGGTCAATTCCCGTTCCCAGCGTGCGTCGCGATCGAGGTCCGGCGACAGATGGGCGAGCTTCGTCCGCTCCAGCGCGGCCATGTATTCCTCGCTCGTGAACTGGGCGGGCTCGGCTGGATAAGCCAGCGCGCCGCGCAGCGTGCCCGGCGGTATATAGTCTTGGTGCGAGACAAACATCATGGTTTGCGCCGGCGGCAGCAAGATGCGGCCGCACCCCCACGGCCAAAGGCCAGCGATCGCGCCAAACAGACTGGTTTTGCCGCCGCGCTGCTTGCCGATGATCAAAACCCGCTCCGCTGGATTGATCACGGCATGCTTCTCGCTCAGCCTCGTGCAACCCGCGGGCGAGGCGAGACCGGCGTGGTCGAACACGAGCCGGTCATCGGCCGTCGGAACAAGCTCGATGCGGCCTGTCTCGTCGCCGAGCTTGTCCATCTCAAGTAGGGCCAGACGGAAGCTCGCGACGCGCAAAAGCGTCGCCCGCCAATCGGCGATCAGACTGAAATTATCGACGAACCAACGCAGCGCCTGCTGCACTTGATTGAAGGCCCCGACCGCCATCATCAGGCCGCCGAGCGACATATCGCCGGCGAAATATCCGGGCGCCGCCACGATGAACGGCGCCACGGTCGCGAACCATCCATAGCCTGCGGTGACCCAGGTGAGTCGCGTGATCCCGCTCACAAGCCGCCGCATCATCGAAAGGACCTGATCGAACTCGCGATTCAGATAATCCTTTTCATCCTCTTCCCCACCATAAATGGAGATGGCCTCGGTGCGCACGTTGACTCTCACGAGAGAAAAGCGGAAATCCGCCTCGCGCGCGTAGCGTTCGGCGTTGAGCGAGATCAGCGGACGCCCGACGCGCCAGCTTGCAAACGACGCAATGCCGGCATAGATCAGCGCCAACCAGACCATGTAGCCGGGCAAAACGAAGCTCAATCCGGCGATGGAAAAGGTTACGCCTTCCGAAACGGTCCACAAGACGGTAATAAAGCATGCGAGAAGAAGCATCGACTGGAGCAAGCCAATGCCGAGGTCGGTCGAGAGATCCACCAGATGACGTGCATCCTCATGGATGCGCTGATCCGGGTTTTGGCCGATTTCGCCGGCGCCGGAGAGGCGGAACGCGCGCCTTGGCACAAGCCATTGATCGAAGAGATCGCGGGTCAATCCGTCGCGCAATTTCAGCTTGCTCATTTCTCGAAGCCAGGCCTGGGCGACATTCAAGGCCAACAACGCGCCGGCAATCACCCCAAAGACCGCGAGCTGGTGCAAAAACTCCAAAAAATCCTTGAGCGAGAGCGCATCGTAGAACGGCTTGTTCCAAGCATTGAGCTTGATTTGGAGGAATGCGGTCAGCGCGACAACGGCGCAGACCGCGGTTCCGAGCAAGAAGAGTTTGTTGCGGCCGGGCGAATACCAAAAGGTTTTTACCATCATCCGCAATTGCGGCGCGAGCCTCTGGCCTGACGCCGCCGCGTCACCCTGGGGCGGGGACGGTTTTTTCCTCTGCTCGTCCATGGGCACCTGGTTCCATTTCCCGCCGAGTCACCATAGCATGATGCTTCTGAAACATGAACCGGGACGGCGGAAGCCTAATTCGCGATCAAAGCCACGGTAAATCGTGGCATTCGGCCGAGCGATCTGGTTCATGGAACGGGCTTTGCGCATGGCAAAATGGCGACGGCATTGCCAAAAAGGAAAAGTTGCGCAAATCTGGCGATGAAATCCTCGGTAATCTGGGGCGGCTGACGATAAGGAACGCCATGAGGCGTGACAAAAGTTCCGGAAAAGCCTCGAAATTGTTGTTCCTGCACGGGTGCATGAATGCAACGGAGAAGCTGGCCCGGGGTTTCGTTAAGTCCCGGCCGGCATGAGGCAGCAGACCGATGCGCTTTGTTTTTAGGGTTCTCTACGATGCCATCATGCGCTTTTCGCAACATGACGGTTGGGCCATTGCGAGCCACATCGCCTTGTCGATTCTGATGTCGCTGTTCCCGTTCCTGATCTTCGTGACCGCGCTTGCGGGCTTATTTGACTCGAAAAGCCTGGCCGATGAAGTGGCACACATTCTATTGCAGACCTGGCCGCAGCAAGTAGCGGCACCCATTGCGAACGAAATCGACGATGTGTTGACGCAAACACGGAGCGGTCTCCTCACTATAAGCGTCATACTCTCTATCTATTTTTCGTCGAGCAGTGTCGAAGCAGTCCGGATCGGGCTCAACCGCGCCTACGACGTCCGGGACTCCCGGCCGTGGTGGCTGCTGCGGCTTGAATCCATCGCCTATATTTTCGTTGGCGCATTGGCGCTTCTGACCCTCGCTTTCCTTGTGGTTCTCGCGCCATTGATCTGGGCGGCCGTGCTGCACTTCGCGCCTGGTCTTGAGCCGCTCAACCGCCTGATCACCTTCGGCCGCTTCGCGATCGCGAGTTTGGTGCTTCTGCTGTCGCTTGTCCTCGCGCACAAGTTTCTCCCAGCCGGGCGAAGATCGCTGCGCGAAATTGCTCCCGGAATTTTGCTGACCTCCGCCATGTGGATCGCCGCGGGCATTGCCTTCGGTTATTTTCTCGCCGAATTCGCGCGCAATTACGTCACCACCTACGCGGGTCTCGCGTCGGCGATGATCGCACTCGTCTTTCTCTACATGATCGCTTCCATTTTCATCTTCGGCGGCGAATTGAACGCGGCCTTCCTGGGGGCAAAACGCGAGAGAGACGGAAATTTGAAGGTTGAACGAGCTATGCGCGGAATTTGGTGACGGCGCGGGGGCATGGCGGTTTAAACGCACGGTTAGGCGTGAATGTGAGCATGTGCCCTTGCGAAGATCGCACCGTGGCCGTTCCCCGGCGCGATCGTGGCGCCGCGGCTCGCCAATGAATAGGATCGACACGCTCCTCGCTGCGATGACGCTTGAGGAAAAGATCGGCCAGCTCAATATGGCGGCGGCGGGCCATGCCGTCACGGGGCCAGTCCTGGTCAGCGGCGTGACCGAGGGCATTCGCGCCGGGCGGATTGGCAGCCTCCTCAACATCTGGGGAGCGCGAGAGGTGCATGCCGTCCAGAAAATCGCGGTGGAAAATACAAGGCTCGGCATTCCGCTTCTGATCGGCTTCGATGTTTTGCATGGGCACAGAACCATCTTCCCGATCCCGCTCGCCGAGGCGGCTTCGTTCGATCCCCCTTTGTGGGAACGCAGCGCCCGCGAGGCGGCGATCGAGGCGGCCGCCGACGGTATCAGTTTGACCTTCGCGCCGATGCTCGATATCGCGCGCGACCCGCGCTGGGGGCGGATCGCCGAGGGGCCGGGCGAAGACCCTTGGGTTGGCGCGGAATTCGCGAAAGCCAAGGTGCGCGGGTTTCAGGGCGCCGGCTTGCCCGAAGGGTTGGCAGGCGCCAGCGCCGTCGCCGCTACGGCCAAGCATTTCTGCGCTTATGGCGCCGTCTTGGCCGGACGCGACTATGCCTCAGTGGATATTTCCGAGCGTCTTTTGCACGAGGTCTATTTGCCTCCCTTCGCGGCGGCGGTGGCCGCGGGCTGCGCCGCGATCATGCCGGCCTTCAACGATGTGGCCGGCATCCCGATGACCGCCCATGTTCCGTTGCTCCGCGACTGGTTGCGCCGCGAGACCGGCTTCGACGGCGTGATCGTCAGCGACTATAATGCGGTCGCCGAATTAATACGCCACGGCATTGCCGGCGATCTCGCCGAGGCGGCGGCGGCTGCGCTCCGGGCCGGCGTCGATATCGACATGATGAGCGATGCCTACAGCCAGGGTTTGCCCGAGGCAATCGCGCGAGGTATCGTTTCGATCGGCATTGTCGATACCGCCGTGCGCCGCGTGCTCAAGCTCAAGGGGCGTCTCAGCCTTTTCGACGATCCCTACCGGCGCGGTTCGGCGGGGGCCGCCGCTCCCGGTATTGTGAAGGCAAGGCGCGATCTCGCGCGCGACGCGGGGCGGCGGTCGATCGTCGTCCTCAAAAACGACCATGTGTTGCCGTTGGCGGCAACCTTGCGCCGCATCGCCCTCATCGGTCCGCTCGCCGATTCCCGGGCGGAGATGCTTGGGCCGTGGGCCGCGGCCGGGAGCCCGGCCGGTCCTGTCACGATCCGCGAAGGCCTTGCCGCGGCGTTGCCGGAGGCCGGGATCGTCTTTGCGCCGGGGGTGGCGATCGATGGCGCGGACATGTCCGGCATCGCCGCCGCGCGGGAGATTTGCCGCAATACCGATCTCGTTCTTTTGTGCGTTGGCGAAGCCGCCAATATGAGCGGCGAAGCGGCGAGCCGGGCGAACCCCGGTCTGCCCGGCGTCCAAAGCGCGCTCGCCGAGGCCATTTTCGACCTCGGCAAGCCGGTCGTCGCGCTGCTTTCCTCGGGGCGGCCGCTAATGATCGGCGCCATCGCCGCGAAGGCCCAGGCATTGATTGCCACCTGGTTCCTTGGCGTCGAGGCTGGAAATGCCATTGCCGACGTGCTGACCGGAAAATTCAATCCCACGGGGAGGCTTCCCGTCACATGGCCCCGCGACGCCGGCCAAGTGCCGATTTTCTTCGCCGCGCGGCCCTCCGGCCGGCCGGCCAATCCCGACGATCATTATACCAGCAAATATCTCGACATGCCGGTTGAGCCGCTGTTCTTCTTTGGGCAGGGCTTGAGCTATAGCCGCTTTACCTTGACCAATTTGCGGGCGAGCAAGGCCGATTTCAAAAGCGGCGACGAATTGACAATCAAGGTGGACGTTATGAACGACGGCCCCGCCGCCGGGGAGGAAACGGTTTTCCTGTTTGCGCGCGATGTGGTGGCGAGCGTGGCGCGGCCGGTGCTCGAACTCAAGGGCGTGCGCAAGATCGCTCTCGCTCCGCGCGAAGGCGGAACCGTTTGCTTCAGGCTTGCCGCCGAGGCGCTCGCTTTTCCGGGGAGCGATCTAAAACCGGTTTTGGAGCCGGGCGAATTTCTGTTGTCGGCCGGGCGAAGCGCCGATCCGCGAGAACTGCTATCAATAAAGGTGTGCGCCCTGGCCGACTGAACCTTCGCCCACATTGGCGGCGCTCGCAGCCTCGTTCAGCAACACAATAGCGGGGCAACACAGAAGTGGTCGGAGTGAGAGTCCGCCAAACTAGCGTCCGAGACGATTTAATGCCGTTCGCTTGATCCCTTGTTTTCCAAGGTTTCTAGCTCGGTTGTGTCTTTCCTTGTCCAAGATTGTTTGTTACAATCCACGTCAAATTGTAAGATCGATTGTAAGACCTTGCGGCGGCGATGGCGGGCGGAAAGCAGAAATTGACAGCGCGGGCGGCGGCGACTGCCAAGCCGGGGCGCTACGGCGACGGCGGCGGGCTCTATCTCGTCGTCTCTGGGAGCCGGGCGCGCAAATGGGTGTTCCGGT
>QHBR01000086.1 GCA_003244015.1 Hyphomicrobiales bacterium
TTAGATCTGATGGTCGCCCGAGGTCTGCGCCGGCCGGACGAGTCAAGGCCGCAAGCCGCGCCAGCGCTCGCCTTGACGCGTCCGGCCGGCCCGGACAACACTTTCATCAAAAGATCCCCCTTGACGCCGCCGAGACTCACTGCGACTCCGCAATCGCCCTCGACCGCCGCTATCCCCTCGCCTATTACCTCCGCTCCGATCTGCGCATTCAAACCGCCGATCGCAACAATATTGTGCAGATGGAGGTGTTGATCGAAGATGGCAAGCTGTATTGGCGAAGCGAGGTCTTGTTCCGTTTCGCCTTGGGCAAGGAATATGAGGATTTGGAGGAACATGGACGCGCCTTCGGCCCTGTCAAGGCGGGCGCGGATCTCCAGCGGCGTCGGATCGGCACTCAGACCCGGACATGGCTAGCCCGTGCTCCCGCCGGTTTCGCCGCGGCCGAGCCAATCTTCGTCGCCGGGCTGCCGCGAACGGGGACGACGCACGTCGAACGGATCATCGCCAGTAACAGCGCCATGATCTCGGCCGGAGAGACCGGCGCTTTCGCCGTGGAGGCGCGCGCGCATTCCGGGGGGCTTCCACAACAGGCGCTCTCGATCTCGCCCTACTCAGCAAGCGATACGTCGATTCCGTAACCTCCGTATTCGCGCCTGAGAAGAAGCGATTCATCGACAAAACTCTTCAAAACTATCTCTATTGCGCTCTCATTCATGCCGCGCTACCGAAAGCGAAGATCGTTTTGGTGCAACGTCATCCCCTGGATATGGGCTGGGCGCTCTACAAGATCCATTTTCAGGGTGGTTTTCTATTTTCTTACGATCTGGTCAAGCTGGCGGAATATACCTTGGCATTTTGCCGCCTTTCACAACATTGGAAAACGGTTTTGCCATCGGATGCGCCGCTAGAAGTGAGTTACGAAGAGATTGTGTGATCAGCGAACGGAAAGCCGCCGTCTCATCGCGCTTCTCGGCCTTGCTTGGGAGGAGGAGGCGCTCCGTTTCCACGAAAGCAATTCGCCTTCGGCAGCCGCCAGCGCGGTGCAAGTGCGCCGTCCCGTCTACGCCTTTTCTGTCGAGAAATGGCGGAGCCACGCGGAAGCGCTGGCGTCACTTCGCGTAAGGCTCGCGCGGGAACTTTCGGATTTTGAATTAGTGTAATGGCGCCGGCGTGCCATGGGCGACATGCACGCCCCGGCTCGTCGAAAGGTCTGGAAGGGGTCACATGCCGAAATTCAATCCGGCCCGCTCCCCAGCTCCCGACACCATTAAGGACGGCGAAAAACCTTGCAACAACGCAAAAAACCACCCGCCACCACCCTCGACCGCCTTGCCTTGGTGCGCGAACGCATTGCTCGCGCCGCGCGCGACGCCGGACGCGTTCCGCAAGAGGTGACTCTCGTTTGCGTCTCCAAGACTTTTGGCGCGCAAGACATTTCGCCTGTGATTGGCGCCGGCGAGCGGGTTTTCGGCGAGAACCGGGTCCAGGAGGCGTTGGAGAAATGGCCGCCGCTCAAAGCGAGCCACCCCGGTCTCGAAGTTCATCTCGTTGGACCCTTGCAATCCAATAAGGCGCATGACGCGGTTCTTTTTTTCGATGTAATCGAAACCGTGGACCGGGAAAAAATCGCCAAGACGCTCGCCGAAAAAATCCAAAAAACTTCTCGCCATCCAAAACTTTATGTCCAGGTCAATACCGGCGCCGAGCCGCAGAAGGCGGGCGTTCTTCCGCAAGAGGCGGATCGCTTTATTGAGCGCTGCCGCAAGGAGTATGGCCACAAAATATCGGGCCTCATGTGCATTCCGCCCCTCGACGACCAGGCCTCGCCGCATTTCGCTTTTTTAAACCAGATCGCCTCCCGCAATGGGATTTCCGTGCTCTCGATGGGAATGAGCGCCGACTTCGAGCTCGCGATCCAACTCGGCGCTACTCATGTAAGGATCGGAAGCGCGATTTTTGGTGAGCGCTGAGAGTTTTCGCAAAGGTGTCATAAAAAACGGCCGAACATCTGGAAACATCGTGCGGCGCGGGTTTGCCTTGCTATGTTCAACGAATGCGCCCTATAGCCGATGCCGCAATGGATCACCTCGACAAGCGAGCTTAAGATATATGGCGTCCTCCAATGTCTCCGCAAATAGCAATACGCAGGTTCCGCAGGGAAAGATTGGCATTCTCCTTGTCAACCTTGGCACGCCGGATGCCCCCCGTTTCTGGCCGGTGCGCCGGTTTCTCAAGGAGTTTTTGTCCGACCAGCGGGTGATCGAAACGCCACGGATTTTCTGGTGGCCGATTCTGCACTTTATCATTCTGGTTCTGCGCCCGCGCCGGATCGCCAAGCACTATGCCGCGATCTGGAACAAGGAGACCAACGAGGGTCCGCTGAAGGCGATAACCCGGTCGCAGGCCGAAAAGTTCGCGGCTTGGATCGGCGCCGGCGGCCTCGACCCGAAGGGCCGGCGCAGGGCCCGCGAAACATTCTTCATCGCTTGGGCCGTGCGCTACCGCAAGCCGGACATCGCGCAAGGAATCGTGACCCTCAAGGAGCATGGCTGCGCGAGAATCCTGGTCCTGCCGCTTTATCCGCAATACGCGGCGGCGACGACGGCGAGCGTCAACGACAAGGTGTTCGAGACCTTAAAGGCGATGCGATGGCAACCGGCGGTGCGGATCGCGCCACCCTATTTCGATGACCGGACCTATATCGGCCTGCTGGCGACTTCCCTGCGGGCCGGGCTGTCGCGTCTCGATTTCGTTCCCGACACGATCCTGGTTTCCTTCCACGGCCTGCCGAAGGAGGTAGCCGCCAAGGGCGATCCTTATTACGGCCAATGCCTCGAAACATGGCGGCTCCTGCGCGAAGACTTCGGGCTTGGCGCCGACAGGTGTCCGGTCGGCTTTCAATCTCGCTTCGGCTCAAAGGAATGGCTGCAACCCTATACGGCGGCGATGGTCAAGAGTCTCGCGGCCCAGGGGACCAAGGGTTTGGTTGTCATCGCACCTGGGTTTTCCGCCGACTGCCTCGAAACGCTCCATGAGATCGCCATCGAATGCCGCGAGATTTTCCTCGAAAACGGAGGCAAGAATTTCGCGGCGATTCCTTGCCTCAACGATAGCGAGCTCGGCATGATGCTCATTAACGAGCTGGCCGCGCGCGAGCTGAAGGGCTGGATCTAGGGCAGTTCCGGTTGGACGATCTTGAAAGAATGGCGCGCACTTCAAACATCAAAGAGGCCACGCCATCCCGTCGCCCGCGGGGGCGCCCCCCAATTCCTTTGACCCAAGCAAGCGGAGGTTTGGCAGTTCCCCCTTTTGACGATGCTTGGATGACAGGGAAGTGTCATAATACTCCGGCGAAGGCAACAATTTGAGCTGGCCGCTTGCCGTTCCATAATACTGAAGTTGCCGCAAAGTCGTTTCGCCAATCAACCGGCTTGCTCGATTCGAACATGTCGTTCCGGCGCAGGACTGGCATCCGCGCGGGCATCGCTCCTTCGCCCCATCCTACAAACGACCCAAGCCCTATGAAATGCTCCAGACTCCTCGCATTGTCCGCCTGTGGTCCGCAAACTGGACCAGCCGGGAAATGCCGGTTAAAATGGGCCGATGACATGCACCGGAAAGCGTTGCTTGCTGAATGTCGTTTGAATCTAAGCGCGAGAGGAAACGCAAATGCCCGAGAAAAAGACCGTGGGAAGAGAGCTTGTTGAACAAGCAGGCATCGATGTGGAGACGCTCTTGGACCTGCTTGTGCGTAATGCATCCGCGGAGCTTACCACGTTTTATTATTATACCATCCTGCGCGTAAATCTAATCGGCCTCGAAGGCGAGGGTTTGAAACAGATCGCGGAAGACGCCCGCATTGAAGATCGCAATCATTTCGAAGCCCTGGTGCCCCGGATTTACGAGCTGGGCGGGAAACTGCCCGACGATATGGTGGAATTTCACAATATTTCCGCATGCCCGCCAGCAAAACTCCCGGCCAACCCAAGAGACATAAACGCGATGCTAGAGGTGTTGTTGAAGGCGGAGCAATGCGCCGTCCGGGGCTATACCCGAGTCTGCGATATGACTGCCGGCAAGGATCATCGTACCTATGACCTAGCGCTGGCGATCCTGCATGAGGAGATCGAACACGAAGCCTGGTTTTCGGAGTTCCTGGGTCACGGGCCGAGCGGGCACTATAGCCGTGAAGGGCGGCCAAACTCGCCCTATGTGGGCAAGTTCCTTAACTCCGGACAGGGCTAAACCGGCTTAGACAAGCCGCGATCGGTTTGGTGGCGCGCATCACCTGAATTGAATTGGTCTCGTTAGCGTAGCCTCTTGGTTGATATGAGAGGCTGCAATCATCGGTCCCTTTCGGTTTTGGCGGCGCTGGCCGCCAGATAAGGCCGCAATATTTTGAAGGCTTGGCGTTCAGGTTAACTTGCCGGTTTTGCAACCAGCTAATTCGCGGCCAGCTAAGAAGACAAAGGCGCATGTCAGACTGGATAAGCCCCAGGGCCATCATGGCGATCGAACGTACTTTTTCTATTCTGAAGCCCGATGCGACAGAGCGAAATCTCACTGGGGCGATCAACGCCTTGATCGAAAAGGCGGGGCTGCGTATCGTCGCGCAAAAGCGCGTCCAGATGACCCGCGAGCAGGCGGAGACATTTTACGCGATCCATAAAGCCCGTCCCTTTTTTGGCGAACTCGTCCCGACGATGACTGCCGGGCCAGTAGTTGTGCAAGTGCTCGAAGGCGAGGACGCGATCATAAACTATCGCGACGTGCTTGGCGCGACGGACCCCGCCAAGGCCGCGCGCGGCACCATCCGCAAGGAATTCGCACTCTCGCTTGGCGAGAATTCCGCGCATGGGTCGGATAGCCCGGAGACCGCCCTGGCCGAGATCGCGCAATGGTTTTCGGGCAATGAGATCGTGGGGTGATTTTAGCCCACGATTCTCCCAATATCACGCTACCCAAGGGAGTACCCCTGATTTTGCTTTGAATGCGGCTACGATAACTGTATGTTTGAGGTTTGCGAGGGAGGCGGCGTTATGAAACTCGGGACTCTAAAGAACGTCGTGGGTGGCCTGCTCGTTGGACAGTATATCATCGCACTCGTTTTGTGTTTTGTCTGGCTGGACTCCCGATTGGAACCTCAAGACTTTCGTCTTACGATACTAATTTTGACCCCGGTTACTGCAGTTTACGCTTTGGCCTACGTCAAAGATGTCGCCAAAACGATGTTTCAAGAGGGCACCTCGAAAAA
>QHBR01000004.1 GCA_003244015.1 Hyphomicrobiales bacterium
ACTTGCGCACAGGTCTCGAAACAAGCGTGTCCCACACGGCCGAGGTCAAGGCTCTTATTTTCGGCGTTCAATTCACCTAAGCCTATCGGGCGCTGTTCCAATTCAGCCGTTTGGCCCGCGCACCCTCGGCGCCGGCACGTTCGACCTGTCGTCGTCCGGGTTGACCCTCACCGATCTGGACGGCGATTGCTTCTACGATCTGACCGGCCGGCGCTTCTGCCCGGTGCAGCCTTATCGACTGTCTTGGCGGGCAGCGCCTAAGTGCAAGAAGCCGGCGGAAATCACCCGGCCGAGGCGATAGATTCCGCGGCCGGCGGCTGTTGCGGCAATAGGGCCAAACGGGCGATGAGCGCTTGATCCTGCAAAATCGCCATGCGTTCCTCCGGCCGGAGCCAGGAAATCGCTTCATCGATGGTTCCGGCGTCCGAGAGCTTCGCATCGGCGAGCGCCCATTCCGGCGAAATATCGCCGTTCCGGCGTTTTTGACGGCGCGGCAGGAAGGCCACATGGAACGCGCGGAACTGCGGATCGGCATTAAGCGCGTGTAGCCCGCTCAAGGCTTCGCCATCGAGCCGGGCGGGCTCATTCGCCAAGAAATTGGCACGCGCGACGACGGCCGGCGTTATCTGCTCTTCCGGGGTCATCAAAAGACCGGCGCGGCGCAGGGCGAGGCCGACGCTGCGAAGGCCGGTGCCCCACGACAAGAAAATCGCCAGGAGGAGGCCGAGGATCGTCGGCGACATCCAGGCAACGAGCGAAGGCGAGATCGAGAAGCCGGCAATGAGGGTCAAAAGACCCATCGCGACATGCGAGCGATGGCGCGCGACAATGGCGGCGAATGGAATCGAGCCATCGTCGCGCCGTTGCGGGTCCCAGCCGGTATCGAAACCGAAGACGAAATGCATGACGTGACCTGACTGGATCAGCATCATGATCGGAGCGAGCAGCGCCGACATGACGATTTCGAAGGCCGCCGACAAAACGAGCCTCGCCGCGCCGCCGGCGCCGCGCCGGGTCGCGCCTTGGACCAAGGCAAGCGCCAAACCGAAAATCTTTGGCAACAGGAGAACCGTCATGGTAAGCGCGAAAAGTTCGAGCGATCTCTGCGGATCGAACCTCGGCCAAGTTGGGAACAAGGTGAAGGCGCTCGTGAAATATTCCGGCCTGATGTAGCTTGCCTGCAGGACGATCACGATACCAACCATAAGCTGCGCCATCCAAAGCGGCGACGCGGCATAGGCCATGATGCCGGTCACGAAATGCTGCCGCGACATCGGATGCAGGCCTTTCGCGGGCAGTATCCGCAAATGCTGGAGATTGCCCTGACACCAGCGCCGGTCGCGCGCCGAAACATCGATGAGCGAGGGTGGACACTCTTCGTAGCTGCCGCCAAGGTTGGGCAGCATATAGACGGCATAACCGGCGCGCCGGATCAATGCCGCCTCGACAAAATCATGGCTGAGGATATGGCCGCCAAACGGAGGACGACCGCGCAACACCGGCAAGCCGCAATGCGCGGCGAACGCCATAGTGCGAATGATCGCGTTATGGCCCCAGTAATTGCCGTCGCGCCCCATCGAGACCGAGACGCCGGCGGCGATCACCGGCCCATAGATGCGCGCCGCGAATTGCTGGAGGCGAGCGAATAAAGTGTTGCGATTGACGATCAGCGGGCGCGTTTGGATAATGCCCGCGCCGGGGTCTGCTTCCATCGCCGCGGCGAGCGCGATAATGGTATGGCCGGCCATCAAACTGTCGGCGTCGAGCACCACCATATGCTCGTAGCGGCCACCCCAGCGGGTGACGAAATCCTCGATATTACCGGACTTTCGATTGAGGTTCCTCGGCCGGTGCCGGTAGAACAGGTGGCAGCCCGGGCCAAGCCTTTCCCGCATCGCAAGGAAGGTTTGCTCCTCGGCGACAAAAATTTCTGGATCAGTCGTGTCGGAGAGAAAAAACCATTCGAACGCGCGGCCGAGACCGCTTGCCTCGACCTCCTCGAACATCGCCGCGACCGCGCCAAAGACGCGCGCCGGCGTCTCATTGTAGACTGGCATGACGATCGCCGTGCGGTTTCGCAGCGCAACCGGCGGCGAGGATGGCTTCGGCGGGAAAAACAAGAACCAGATAAAACCCGCAAGGGAGCTGGTGCAGGCGAGCGCGATCCAGGAAAAATTGGCGACGAAGAGAAAAAGAAGCGCCCATTCGAGGGGCGTCACTCCGCCAACCTCGACCACCTTATACATCTCGCAGGCGCCGTAGACGGTCAAGCCCAGGCCGCCGCCGAACACAAAAAGCCGCGCCAGCCAGCCGCCGAAAACCGGGTAGCGGGTAATATTCTTGTGGCGCAGGGCGCGGTTGAACTGGGTAAGGCTTTGCGTCGGCATTGCGAGCGGCGCTTCGGGCGGCACGCAGGCGAAGGCGTCGGGCGTGGGCGCGCCGTCGCGCAGCTGCGTCACCACAGGCCCAGTTGGCTGCGAATTGCTTAGAGCGTCCATCGATAAAGCCAAGTCTCGCTTATGGATTTGCCGGCCGCCTCCAGCACGAGGCGCAGTTCCGAAAAGGCTTCGTTCCCAGGAACGAGTTCGAACAGGATCCGGCAGGATTTTTTGTCCGCCGAGGTAAATGTTCGAACTGCGGTTATCGATCCCGGTGAAGCGTTCAAATTCGGCTTCATGGCTTCGGCGTTTTGCGGAAGGGCCAAAATTATACCGGCGAATTCAACCAAAAAGCGGCGGCGCTTCGGCGACGAACCCCGTCCCGAACGCGACTGCGTGGCGATTGCCAGCGGCGGCTGGTCCGGCGGGTTCCAGCACCAGAACTGCCGGTAAGCGAAAAATGTTTCGCGTCCGGCGGCGAGCGGCTGCTTCGGTTTCCAATAGCCGATAATATTGTCGTTGACTTCGGAATCGGACGGAATTTCGACGAGTTGAACGCCGCCCGCGGACCAGTCGCCGATCGGTTCGATCCAGAGCGAGGGGCGGGCCTCGTAGTGCTGATCGTCGTCCTGGTAATGATCGAAATTGCGGTCACGTTGAAGAAAGCCGAAACCGCGCGGATTTTCATCGGCGAAGGTTGAAATTTGCAAAGTGTCGCGATTCGCGACCGGCCGCCACAGCCACTCTCCCGTGCCGGTCAATATCTGGAGACCGCTTACCTCGCTCACGCTCGGCCGCAGATCGTCATTAC
>QHBR01000366.1 GCA_003244015.1 Hyphomicrobiales bacterium
AGCAACGGGCTACGGCACCGGCTGCGCCGGCGCGTGCATTCAAGCAAGTCCGGTATACCGGACTTGCTAAAAAAGGCGCGCCTCCTTGACTGGATCGAGCCCGTCTCGCCGATCATGCTTGGCCCGTGCGATGAATGGCGAAACCTGACATTGACCGATATATCAAATCCAGAGTTTTACAGTAGAAGGGTTCATCTTTTCCGCGCTTGTCATTCGGGGCTCTCCCGGGTATCCGTTCAGGCCGCCGGGAAAAGACGAGGGCGATCAAACTCTCGCACGGCCCGGCATCGCATCAGATGACGGTCAGCATGATCTCGATCCGTCCCTCGCCCGCCGACGAGAGGGCTGCAGCCGTCTCCCAGCGGTTTCTTTTCGCATCATCGGCGCGAATATCATAAGGCAAGCAGTATCCAATGTCAGGACAGCCAACAAAGCCCAGGACTCGCCTTTCTTGGCGCCGCCAGTGCAAAGAGTATTCGCCGGGACGAGAGACGCTGGGGCGATTTTAGCCGAACCCAGCGGGTGAACGCTTAACCCCTTGAAGGGAGAATAGGTTGGACAGTTCAATCCTCAAACCACTCGCCGCGCTCGTCATTTGGTCATTCGTCATGTGGGCGTGGCTCTATGCGACACGTATTCCGGCGATCAGGAAGTACAAGATCGCCCTCGACCCCCACCGACCCGCGGCGGAGTTTCACGCCCAACTGCCTGCCCAGGTGCGCTGGAAGGCAGACAATCACAACCACCTCATGGAGCAGCCGACCCTGTTCTACGCCGTGACTCTCACCTTGGCCGTCCTCGGCGCTGGTCAGGGGTTGAACGCCGGCCTCGCTTGGCTTTAGGTCGGTCTGCGGATAGCCCATAGTCTCGTTCAAGCGCTCGTTAATGTCATTTTACTTCGCTTCGCCATTTTCATGGCCGCGTCCCTGGTGCTCTTGGCAATGCCCGTGCGCGCCGCGCTGATTGTATTCTAGGGCATTCCGTTAAACGATTCCCCCGCAGCGCGCGGCATGATTCGCCCGATCGAGTTGAAGCGGTTCCTTTTCGGGCGCCCGCTCTGGAATTCATTCAGACAAGTGGATATAGGTTTGTCCTTGGTTTAGAAAACGGCCCGGATCTTCGCGAACACGCGGCGGCGAGGTTCGCTTGAGGTCAATCTGCCAGGGCCTTCCAGCGTGCTTGCCGTTGTGGAAGAATGACATGGAAATAAACAAAATCGGGGTGATCGGGGCGGGCCAAATGGGCACTGGGATCGCCCAGGTCTGCGCGCTCGCAGGCATCGAAGTCGCTCTCAACGATATCTCGGAAGCCCACATCAACGCCGGGCTCGCCACGATCGCGGGCAACCTCGCGCGCCAGGTCGAGCGGCACCAAGTCGATCCACCGGCGCGCGACGCGGCTTTGAGCCGGATCAAGCCAGCGCCCGGCTTCGACGCCTTTGCCGACAGCGACCTCGTCATCGAAGCAGCCACCGAGAACGAGGAGGTCAAACGCAAGATTTTTTCCAAGCTTTGCCCTTCGTTGAAGCCAACGGCGATGTTGGCAACCAATACGTCGTCGATTTCGATCACGCGGCTTGCCTCGATCACCGACCGGCCGGAACGGTTCATCGGCATTCATTTCATGAATCCGGTCCCGCGCATGCAGCTCGTCGAGTTGATCCGCGGCATCGTGACCGAAAATGTGACGTTCGATGCGGCCAAGGCGCTGATCGCCCGGCTCGGCAAGACGTTTACCGTATCCGAGGATTTCCCCGCCTTCATCGTCAATCGCATTCTGCTGCCGATGATCAACGAAGCGATCTATACGCTCTACGAGGGCGTGGGCTCGGTCGAATCGATCGACACCGCGATGCGGCTCGGCGCGAATCATCCAATGGGGCCGTTGCAGCTCGCCGATTTCATCGGGCTCGACACGGCGTTGTCCGTCATGCAGCTCCTGCATGAGGGTATGGCCGACCCGAAATATCGTCCGTGTCCCTTGCTCGTGAAATACGTCGAAGCCGGTTGGCTCGGGCGCAAAACCCAGCGCGGGTTTTACGATTATCGCAGCGGCACGCCGATTCCGACACGATAATCCCATGCCGCGTGGACCGTTGTTGCAAGACGGACTTCACAAAGATGTCATCGAGACTGTAAAATGTAACGCAAGGGGCTAGCCTTGGATTCGAGGCGGATATAAGCATGGGGCCGCGGAGTCGCCGCTCGCTGGCGACGCGCTAGGCGAGGTAGCTGATGTGACGGTTCATTGCCAACCCAGGGTCACCCCGGAAGCCTGTCCGGCGCTCGTGCTCAATGCCGACTTCCGGCCGCTGAGCTACTATCCTCTCTCGCTTTGGTCGTGGCAGGATTCGATCAAGGCGGCGTTCCTCGACCGGGTGAATATCGTTTCCAATTACGATAAGACGGTCCGAAGTCCGAGCTTCGAGATGCGGCTCCCCTCGGTTGTTTCGCTCAGAAGCTATGTTAGACCCTCCCGCCATCCCGCCTTCACCCGTTTCAATGTGTTTCTCCGCGACCGTTTCAGCTGCCAATATTGCGGCTCCCGCGAGGATCTGACCTTCGACCATGTCATCCCCCGCTCGAAGGGCGGCACCACGACCTGGAAAAATGTCGTCGCCGCCTGTTCCAACTGCAATCTGCGCAAGGGCGATCTGCGTCCCGGCGAGGCGCGCATGTGGCCGGCGCGGATGCCCTATCAACCGACCGTCAACGATCTGCACCAGAACGGCCGCAGGTTTCCGCCCAATTATCTGCACGAAAGCTGGATGGATTATCTCTATTGGGATTCGGTCCTGGAGCCGTGACGCGCGCCGCTAGGTGCGGCGCAACCGTTTCGCATTTGCGACGATCGCTTTGAGCGCGGTGTTTTCGTGCGCGCCGAAACGGGCAATCACGTCGTCATAGACGGAAGTAGCCTCCTCCCTCCGGCCGAGGTGGCCGAGCCGAACCCCTTTGTTGACAAGCGCCCTTGCAACTTGTTCGCGCAAGGCCAATTCACCCGCCGCACCGAACCGGGCGATCACGTCGTCAAAGACGGAAATAGCCTCTTCGCTCCGGCCGAGTTTGCCGAGCCGAACCTCTTTGTTGACAAGCGCCTTTGCGACCCCTCCGCGCAGGACCAATTTACTCGCCGCGCCGTACCGGGCGATCATGTCGTCATAGGCTGAAATTTCCTCCTCGCTCCGGCCGAGGTGGCCGAGCGTGATCCCGTTGCCGACAAGCGCCCTTGCCTGCCAGTAGCGCTTTTCGAGGACTCGAAGCGCTTAGTGTCCGTCCGGAGAGATATTTGAATCCTATGCATCACTTGTGATTCAAGGG
>QHBR01000382.1 GCA_003244015.1 Hyphomicrobiales bacterium
AGAGGCCGTCCACATCATCATGTTTTTTCATGTTCGCGCGAGGTAAGACGCAGTTCTGAACATCGTTCAAAACCCAAAAGGGTCTAAGAGGTTTCCAATTGACCTCTTAAAAGTCGTTTGGTTTGGAGAGCTCTCCGGCTCATTTTTGTGCCGCGTTCAAGGTATTGCCATGAAACGGTGCTAAACTATATATTATTTTTAACCTCTTCTAACAAAGCTTCCGCAGCCATTTTGCCAATATTGTTAGAGGCAAGTGGGCTGTCACCTGTAATTAACTTTCTATCCTTGTGGCATCGTCCCGTAATATCTTGATTCAATACCTCTACACCAAGATTTTTTAACTTTTCGCCAACAAACCAAGGAAGTTGGCCAGGCATATAACCAATATCAAGAAGTAGAAAGCAGAGAGGATGGACCATGACAAAGGGAAATCACATATCTGTCATTATGCATAGCCCAAAAAAGTACATCCTTTACTTCTTTGCTTTCCGGGATTCCAAGCAGTGCGCCATGCCCGCCTGGGATAAAGACTGCAATATAGCCCGGGTCGTCTCCAAATACTGTATCGAGTATATCAGACAACTTCTTAGGTTTCTTCAGCTGTGACAGGTACTTTTGGTAAATACTCTGTATAGCGCTATCCTCCTTTGGCATTGCCCATAGTTCCAGCTTTACTGGATTACCCGACAGCGTTCCGACTTCAATCGAACCCGGCTTGATCCATATGGAGCATTGGCAGCAGCATTTCAACAGGGTGATTCCCGGTCGAAAACATCGTTCCATTCTGCATCAGCAGATAGCGTTCATCTGTCGCTATCATCAATACATTCCATTTGCCACCAGAATAAGGTTTTTCGTAAGTGGCACCGTCATAATCTGTCTTGGAGGAAGTGTATTGCTGCAAGGAATATGGTGATGGAAAAAAGGTATTGTTTTCAGCAACATCCGGGATCGGCTTTTTGTCTGCTGCATTATTAGTCATGTTTCACTCCTTAAGTTTAGTGTATATTTGCAAGCGGGCTTTACTCAGGGGGAAGAGTGGTCGCCATGGAATTTCTCTCCATATAGATAGACGTAGATAGTGATCCAACGCCCGCTCACTCTGTGAGCCACTGATAGAGGCTAACACTACGCTAACCGTCAATGACTTGAGGGAAATCCCCTATGCGGTCGCTGAATGGAGTCCGCGTCATGGAGTGGACGCCACCGCATCGAACGAGCAGGGACGCGGTCTCGGCCATAGTCTGCAGGTGCAGAGCCATCGCCGAGGCAAGCGCAAGGGCAAAGAGCCCAACACGCGGCTGAGAAAAATCATGAGTGGCCGCATGGCAGTCTTCCGGCACGCGAGACTGCAAAGCTCCCGCGGGACGTAAGCCAAAACGAGATTCATTCGGCGGCGCGTTTGAACTCCGGGAACGTGCAGCGCGCGTCGGTCTCCCGCTTGAATTCGAGGATTTTGGCAGGCTCGACGAAGGCCAGCCCGAGCGTTCGCCAGACATCGGCCATGCTCTCCACGAGATGCGCGATATGCGCATCCGTGTGCAAGGGAGTTGGCGTGATGCGCAATCTCTCGCCGCCTCTGGCGACCGTCGGATAATTGATCGGCTGGATATAGACCCTGTGGCGATCGAGCAGCATGTCGGTCGCGCGCTTGCAGAGTTCGGGATCGCCGACGAGCACCGGCACGATATGGGACGGGTTTTGCATCACCGGGAGACCGGCCGCGCTCAGGGCATGTTTGGCGAGCATCGCTTGGCGTTGATGTTGCGCGCGGAGTACATCGCCTTGTTCCTGTTTCAGCAGGCGCACGGCGACGGTTGCCGCGGCGGCGAGCGCCGGAGGTAGAGCCGTGGTGAAAATAAAGGCGGGCGCGTGCGAGCGCACGGCATCGACGATTGACGCCTTGGCGGCGATATACCCGCCGAGCGTCCCGAATCCCTTGGCGAGGGTTCCTTCGATGACGTCGATTTGGTCCATGACGCCGTCGCGTTCGGCGACCCCTCCGCCATGCGGGCCGTAGAGGCCGACCGCATGCACTTCGTCGATATAGGTCATGGCGTTGTAACGGCGGGCGAGACCGGCGATCTCGGCGACCGGAGCGAAGTCGCCATGCATCGAATAGAGACTTTCGAACACAATCAGCTTGGCGCGGTCATGCCCAGCGGCGATCAGGAGCTCTTCGAGATGGGCGAGATCGTTATGGCGAAAAATTTGCCGTTGCGCCTTGGAGCGGCGGATTCCCTCGATCATCGAATTATGGTTGAACTCATCCGAAAGGATGAGGCAATCGGGCAAAAGATCGCCAATCGTCGAAATCGCGGCCAGATTGGAAATCCAGCCCGAGGTAAAGACGAGCGCCGCCTCCTTGCCATGGAGGTCGGCCAATTCGGCTTCGAGCTCGACGAGGGGATGGTTGGTGCCCGCGATATTGCGCGTGCCGCCGGCACCGGCCCCATGCCGGACTGCGCCCGCCGTCATCGCCTCGATCACCCGCGGATGCCGGCCCATGCAGAGATAGTCGTTGGAACACCAAATTACGACTTCGTCGATGCGTTCCGGTCCGTGCCGCAGGGCGCGCGGAAACGCCTTTGCGTCCCGTTCGAGGTCGGCGAAGACCCGGTAGCGGCGTTCCCCCTTCAGCTTTGAAATTGCATCGTCGAAGAAGCGCGAATAGGGCATGAAACGGTCTCCTAGCTCCGGCGGCGGCGCGGGCGCTGGCGTAAACCCGGCGCACCGCAGCATGACCTCAAAAGAGTTGACTTGCTCTTTTTGTCTCTTTCAAAAATACCAGACGAACAGCCAAGGCTAGCCTAAGGAGAGCGCGGCCTTCAACCCCTGATCGAGGGGCGGTTACACGATGTATTTTACTCCCCGCGGGTGCCAAAGGCTTTAACAAGGTTCTCACGGGCCGTCAAACCCGTTCTTCGCGATCGCAGGGCTCGGAACTCGGGTTAACGGCGGTTAACACGTTGCGTTTTGGGTGATTTCATGGGGCGGGTTGGCTCGCCGCGCATACGAGTCCGCAGCCTATTGGGATATCGTCAAACGAGACAATCCTTGCAAGGGTGCTGAAACGCTCGGGCGTGCACCGCGCCGCCGCGAGACGGCGGCCGGAATGCGACAGGACGGCGCGCCGCACCCACATGGCGTGTCGAAAGCGAAGCGGCCGGGACCGTCCGCCGGGAAAGCTCAGGTTTGGCCACTTCGCCGCGTCGATCCCGAACCGGCTATGGCAAAACGAATGTTGTGACCGCGACATCGTTTGCGTTGTCGTTCAGCCCCGCCAAACGAGCGATATGGGGCAGGGGGCGATGGCGGTAGATGCCCGTAAGCTCGTCGGCGAAATCTTGGTCAATCCCCAATATCGCGAGCCCTACGGGCGCAATCCGTGTTAGAGCAAAAGGGCCGACAAGGTTTGACCCTTGCCAGCCCCGTCATTTTGCACGGTCACCGGCTTCCCAGCCTGTCCCGTGCGGGAATCCTACGCTTCATCTAGCGGTTAGTTGGTGTCAGACGCTTTAAACTGCACGAAACCGTTGACCTTCGTGCCATCGGAGAAGAACCCGACGATATCGCCCTTGTCGTTGACGCCATTGATGATGGTCCCCGCCACGCCGAACGCAGGAGTCTGGCTCGACCCCGGGGCGTCGAAGTTATCGAAATCCACCCCATCAAAAAGGAAGCCGTGTGTTGCACCCTTCGAATCCACATAGGAGCCGACGATGAAGTCATTGCTACAACCGAGGGCTTGCGTGCTCTTGGCGCGCAGCCTCTTTTTCTCGATCCTGACTTCGAAGGAGTTTAACTTTCCCCCAAGCGGGCCGAAAAAGCCGTGGTCGTTGCCTTTGGCATCAACCCAGAACCCGCAGACCTGATTTTTGTCGTTGATGCCGCTCGCCTGCGTCGCGACCGCGCCATTAAAGAGCGTCGGAGGAATTTCAGTAAATTTCAGGGGGGTGCTAGCAAGGTTAACAACGAAACCGTGTTCGTTGCCCTTAGCATCAACCCAGAACCCGGCAGCCTCATTTAAGTCATTGACGCCGAGAAGGTTCTGGTTGAAACCTATGGCGAAAGGACTTGGATCAAGGATAGTTGTAAACACGCCCTTGACATCTTCCCAGCCAAACTGAACACCGTTTTGATCCGCCCAAAACCCGACGATGACGGGCACGTCTTTGTTATTAATGCCGATGGCCTGGGTCTGCGTGATAGTATGGCCCGCTGGCGGCGTCCCCGCGAAGTTCTCCACGAATAGTGCGTGTTCGGCACTAGTGGATCGACTCTAACTT
>QHBR01000425.1:0-890 GCA_003244015.1 Hyphomicrobiales bacterium
TATTTTTCGAGGTGCCCTATATCAATTATTGCTTTAGCGCCGCGCAGGCGTGCTTCCGACAGTTTCGTCGTTAGATCTGAAACCGAACCCTGGTCGATGACGACGAGGTTCGCACCGTTGGCGGTCGTTTCGGAAATGTAGTTACCGGTGCCGACGCCAGACCTCGCGTCAGCAAAATAGCCAAAATACTCGACACTTCTGGAGACGACAGTGCTCGTGTTTTTCCCATAGATACCACTGGACGCGCTGGCGGTTTGGCCGAATACCCCTTCCCCACCATCAGATCCCCCGCGACCAAATACACCAATACCCCTTCCTGTGTGTTCACCGTAGACGGCACTATCGGCTGGGCTGCTGGTGAGAGCGTGGACGCCGTTGCTTCCCGGCCCAGTAGCAGCGGTGTTGTCCGCCGTCACGGCTGGGACTCCTGGGGTGTTGCTATCAAAATTGCCAGCTGCCATGTGAGCCTCCCTTCGTCATAAGTTAGAGCATTTTCAAGCGAAGCGGTGCCCGTTCGCCGTCCTAAAGTAGGTCAATCCGATGACATTGGCCACTCCAACAACTGGCTCTGAGATGCCGGTGACGCGGCGACGGCGTCAGGATTTTGGATTGTCGCACGTGTTCCGGCCGCGCGCCTGGGACCGGATCGGAAATTAAATTCTGGGCTGCTGTGCTGGCGGCAGCAGTTCGTTCACCGCCGCTTGCCTCTATAGATGCGCGCGCCGCCCTTGCCCGCCGTGCTCCTTGTTTTGGCCTCGCCACCCCCAAAATTATGCGGCCCCATCTCGGCATCGGTTGGCTTGTGCGGCCGGCTCAAGGGAACATTCGCGGCGCGTCCATATTTGCGTTCGCCCGCAAAAGCCCCCGCTTCCGCCTCGACATCGCGCTGG